>JBOGZX010000339.1:0-5345 GCA_050697615.1 Gaiellaceae bacterium | reverse complement strand
GCGCCGAGTTGAGCTCGTCGACCGCGCCGTCGGCGCGAACGAGCGGGTCGAGCTTCGACGCGCGGGAGCCGTCGCCGCGCGACGTCTCGCCGGCATCGCCGCCGCCGGTGTAGATCCGCGTCAGCCGGACGGGCTCGTCGGGCCTACGCGGGCTCACTGCGCTCCCCGCCGGCCCGCCTTTGGCCCAGGATCTGGCGCGCGATGACGAGCCGCTGGATCTCGCTCGTCCCCTCGTAGATCTCGGTGATCTTCGCGTCGCGGTAGTAGCGCTCGACGGGGAACTCCTTCGTGTACCCGTAGCCGCCGAGGATCTGGATCGCCTCGGCGGTCTGGCGGCGTGCCATCTCGGAGGCGAACAGCTTCGCCTTCGCCCCCGCCTCGGTCACGGGCCGGCCCTGGTCCTTCAGCCATGCCGCCTGCAGCGTGAGCAGCCGGGCGGCGTCGATCTCCATCGACATGTTCGCGAGCTTGTGCTGGATCGCCTGGAAGTCGGCGATTCGCTGCCCGAACGCCCGGCGCTCCTTCGCGTACCCGAGCGCGACGTCGTACGCCGCCTGGGCGATGCCCACGGCCTGCGCCGCGATGCCGATGCGGCCGCCGTCGAGGGTCGCCATCGCGATCCCGAATCCGTGACCCTCGTCGCCGAGCAGCCGGTCGCCGTCGACGAGCGCGTCGATGGAGATGTCGTTCGTCACGGACGAGTTGAGCCCCAGCTTCTCCTCCGTGCGCGTGACGACGACCTGGTCGGCGTCGAGGACGAAGGCCGAGACGCCGCGTGCGGAGGTCGTATCCGGATCGGACCGCGCAAACAGCAGCACCGTGCCGCCGAACGACGCGTTGGTGATCCACTGCTTCGCGCCGGTGATCCGCCAGCCGCCGTCGACCCGCTCGGCGCGCGTGATCAGCGAGCCGGCGTCCGAGCCGGCACCCGACTCGGTGAGCGCGAAGCAGCCGATGCCGTCGCCGCGGGCGAGCGGCGGCACGAACCGAGCCCGCTGCTCGTCGGTGCCGAACCGCAGGATCGGGAGCGTGCAGGCGGAGGTGTGCACGGCAACCGTGACTCCGACGCCCGCGTCGGCGCGCGAGAGCTCCTCGAGCACGAGGATGTACGAGAGGAAGTCGGCGCCGGCGCCGCCGTCGGCCTCGGGGACGCAGACGCCCATCAGCCCCAGCTCTCCGAGCTTCGAGAGGAGCTCGCGGGGGAAGCCGTGCGCCCGATCCCACGCCGCGGCGTTCGGCTCGACCTCGGCGGCGGCGAAGTCGCGGGCGAGCGACTGGATCTCCCGCTGCTCCGGCGTCAGCTCGAAGTCCACACGCGTCAGACTATCCGGGATGAAGCTGGGGGCGATCCTGCTGACGGCCCTCGCCCTGACCGCTTGCGGCAGCCATCGCCCGCGGTCGCCGGAAGACGTCGCCCGCAGCTGGAGCGCGGCGCTCGACCGCGGCGACGACGAGGGCGCGGCGCGGCTCTTCGCCGACGGCGCCGAGGTCGTGCAGGGCGAGGCGCTGACGCTGCGCACGCACGCAGACGCCGTGCGCTGGAACGCCGCGCTCCCGTGCGGCGCGACGATCCTCTCGGTGACGAAGCGCAGCCCCACGGACGTGCTCGTCGTCTTCCGCCTCGACGAGCGGCCCCGGCACGCCTGCGACGGGCCCGGTCAGCGGGCCGCGGCGCTCTTCCGGGTCCGCGCCGGCAAGATCGTTCTGTGGCACCAGACGCCGGTGCCGCAGCCGGCGCCCGGTCAGGTCGTCTGAGCCGGAACCCCTGCGCCGGAACCCCTGCGCTTGTAACAGACTGTTACTTGCCGGTCGTGAACCGGAGCAGCTTGTAACAGTCTGTTACTTAGCGGTTCGGCGGTTCGGCCCTTTCCGGCGCCGGGCAAAGGCGTGGCGTCACGCGTTCTTGACGAGGATGTTCCCGACGCGGTGCGCGGCCGTCTCGCACGCGTCGACCGCGTCCTCGAGGGCCTCGTAGATGTCCTTCCAGCGGATCACGATCACCGGGTCGATGCGGTCGTCCTTGAAGAGGCTGGCGCGCGCGGCACGGGCCACGTCGTCGGCCTCGTCCTCGATCTCCTTGATCACGCGGATCTCCTCCGACGAGCCGTGCATGCCCTTGAGCGCGCCGAGCAGCGCGGCGAGTCGCTCCGTCGCGCGAACGAGCAGGGCGCAGAGCTGGAGCGACTGCGCCGTCGGCGACTCGACGCTGTAGAGGCCGAGCAGCTCGGCGGCGTTCTCGGCGGCGTCGGCGACGTCGTCGACGGCGAACGCGAGCGTGATCAGGTCGTCGCGGTCGTACGGGGTGACGAAGAGGCTGTTGGTCTGGCTGAGCAGCTCCGAGACGGTCTCGTCGGCGCGGTGCTCGAGCTCCTTCACCTCGTCCTGGGTCGGTCCGGACGGCCACTCGACGAACCGCCGCTCGACGGCTCGGCTGACGGCGAGCACGGCCTCGCCCGCCTGCCCCAGCAGCACGAAGATCTGGCCCGAGCCCGCTCCGAAGCCGACCTTCACCCGACGATCCACCTGAGCGGCCAGAAGACGCCGGCGGCGACGATCGCGGCGGCGGGGATGGTCAGGATCCAGGCGAACACGATGTTCCCGGCGACGCCCCAGCGGACGGCCGACAGGCGCTTCGTCGCGCCGGAGCCCATCACAGCGCCCGACACCACGTGCGTGGTCGACAGCGGGTAGCCGTATCGCGTCGACACGTAGATCACGGCGCCCGACGCAGCCTGCGCGGCGAAGCCCGCCGGCGGGTCCATCTGGAAGACGCGCTGGCCGAGCGTCCGCATGATCCGCCAGCCGCCCGCGTATGTGCCGGCGCCGATCGCGACACCGGCGGCGATCTTCACCCAGGTCGGGATGTAGAACGAGTCGATCGAGCCGTGCGTGTAGAGCGCCAGCGCGATCACGCCCATCGTCTTCTGCGCATCGTTGGCGCCGTGCGTGAACGCCACCCAGGTGCCTGTGGCGAGCTGGCCGAGCCGGAACGACCGGTTCGCCAGGCCGGGAGTCATCCACTGGAAGGCCCAGTAGATCCCGATCAGTAGCGCGAACGCCGCGACGAAGGCGATCGTGGGAGCCCACAGTGCGGGGATGACGACCTTGTGCGCGACGCCGTGCCACTCGACGCCCTTCTCCCCGGACTGCACGAGCGCCGCCCCGATCAGCCCGCCGACGAGCGCGTGCGACGACGACGACGGCAGCCCGACCCACCAGGTGAGCAGGTTCCAGACGATCGCGCCGATCACGGCGGCGAGTACCGTCTTCGAGTTGGCGAGGCCGCTGTCGATCACGCCCTTGCCGATCGTGGTGGCGACCGCGGTCGTGACGAACGCGCCACCGAGGTTCGCGACCGCGGCGATCAGCACCGCGAGTCGCGGCGAGAGCGCGCGGGTCGACACCGAGGTGGCGACCGCGTTCGCGGTGTCGTGGAAGCCGTTCGTGAAGTCGAAGGCGAGCGCGACGGCGATCGTGGCGACGAGCAGCGTCACCGGTTCTTGACGAGGATCGCCTCGAGCACGTCCGCGGCGTTCTCACAGGCGTCGACGGCCTCCTCGAGCTGCTCGTGGATGTCCTTCCAGCGGATGATCGTCAGCGGGTCGGCGCCCGACCCGAACAGCTCGGCGATCGCCTCGCGGGAGAGACGGTCGCCCTCGTCCTCGAGCTCGCGCAGCGCGGCGAGCTGCCGCTGCGAGTCCTTGAACCCCTCCAGCCGCTCGACGGCCTCGTGCAGGCGCGAGGCGGCTCGGTAGATCACCTCGGCCTGCTGCCTCGCCTTGGCGGGCACGCCCCGGACCTCGTACGCGTCGATGTTGTCGGCGGCCTCGTCGACGTGGTCGCACACGTCGTCGATGACGGAGGCGAGCCGGTACATGTCGTCGCGGTCGAACGGCGTCACGAAAGTACGGTTCAGGAGGTTGATCACCTCGTGGGTGAGACGGTCTCCCTCGTGCTCGAGCTCGCGGATGTCGCGGAGCTTCTCGCGGTCGTCGGGCCAGTCGTCGAGCAGGTCGACGAGGGCGCGGGCGATCTCGCGTGCGTTCGACGACGCCTGCGTGAACAGATCGAAGAACTCGCGCTTCTGCGGCATGAGGCGAAGCGGCACGTCGCGCCGGCCTCAGGAGGCGCCGGCGCGGCTGCGCCAGACGAGTGCGAGGACCGGATCGGTGATCCGCTCGACGAGCCGGACGATCGCCGCGATCACCGGTCGCGCCAGCCGCACGACGACCAGCGCGCACATGGTCCCGATGGCCGCTCCGGCGAGCACGTCCCCGGGGTAGTGCTCGCCCACGACGACCCGCCCGATCGCGATCAGCACCGCGAGGATCGCGAAGAGCGCTCCCGCGAGCGGGTCGATCAGCAACACGGCGACCGCGATGCCGAACGCGGCGCTCGCGTGGTCGCTCGGGAACGACGCATCCGTCTTGTGCGGCCCCCAGACGTGCGCGCCCGGATGCGTCTGGAACGGCCGGTCGCGGTGCCATTCGCTCGAGATGATCTTGTTGATCAGCAGACCGAGCGCGGCGGCGCCGAGCGCCGACCCTGCTGCAAGCTTCCATTTCCGGTCGCCGCCCGGACGCGCGAGCAGCCACAGGCAGACGGCCGCGGCGCCGATCAGGTACGTGCCGTAGGTCTCGATCACGTGGAAGGTGCGCCCGAGCCACGCATGGTGCACGACGAACAGGTTGATCGCGTGGTAGACGCGCCAGTCCACGGGCGGAGGTTAGCTGCCGTCGTAGACGTAGAACCCACGGCCCGTCTTGCGGCCGAGGCGTCCGGCCTGCACGTACCGGCGCAGCAGCGGACACGGCGCGTACTTCGGGTTGCCGAGCCCGCGGTGCAGCACCTCCATGATGGAGAGGCACGTGTCGAGGCCGATCAGGTCGGCGAGCGCGAGCGGCCCCATCGGATGCGCGAAGCCGAGCCTCGCGATCGTGTCGATCGCCTCCGGCTCGGCCACCCCTTCCATCAGCGCGTACGCGGCCTCGTTGACGAACGGCATCAGGATCCGGTTGGAGACGAAGCCGGGAAAGTCGCGCGCCTCCGCCGGCTCCTTGCCGAGCTCGCGGGCGAGCCGCACGATCGCCGCGGCGGTCTCGTCGGACGTCTGCTCGGCCCGGATCACCTCCACGAGACTCAGCACCGGCACCGGGTTGAAGAAGTGCATGCCGATCACGCGCCCGGGCCGGCCCGTGACCGCCGCCAGGGACGTGATCGGGATCGAGCTCGTGTTCGACGCCAGGATCGCCTCGTCCGGCAGCGTTGCGTCGGCGCGGCGGAAGATCTCCTCCTTGGCGGCCGCGTCCTCGGTGATCGCCTCGATCATCAGGTCGGCTCCGGCG
>JBOGZX010000338.1:0-1531 GCA_050697615.1 Gaiellaceae bacterium | reverse complement strand
GACTCGCCCGGCCCGTTGACCGCACAGCCGAGCACCGCCACCTCGAACGCCTGCGGGTAGGTCCGCAGCCGCTCCTCGACGCGCTCGGCGAGCTGCTGCACGCCCACGTTGTCGCGGCCGCAACTCGGGCACGCGATCATCACCGGGCCCCGCTCACGCAGGCCGAGCGCCTTGAGGATCTCGAAGGCCGTCCTGACCTCCTCGACCGGGTCGGCCGTCAGCGACACCCGGATCGTGTCGCCGATGCCGTCGGCAAGCAGCGCACCGAGGCCGACGGCGCTCTTGATCGCGCCCGAGAACGGCGTTCCGGCCTCGGTGACGCCCAGGTGGAGCGGATACGGGACCTTCGAGGAGAGCAGCCGGTACGCGCGGATCATCGTCGGCACGTGGCTCGACTTGACGGAGATCTTGAAGTCGCGGAAGTCGAGCTTCTCGAGCAGCCGTACCTCCTCGAGCGCCGCCTCGACCAGCGCCTCCGCCTGATCGGTCTGCGCGAGACCCGCGAGATGCTTGGGGAGGGAGCCGGAGTTGGCCCCGATCCGCATCGGAATGCCCTTGGCCTTCGCCGCCTGCACGACCGACTCGACCTTGTCGGCGCCGCCGATGTTCCCGGGGTTGATCCGGACCGCCGCGACGCCCGCGTCGATCGCGCGCAGCGCGAGGCTCGCGTTGAAGTGGATGTCGGCGATCACCGGGATCGGCGAGAAGCGCACGATCCGGGGCAGCGCGTCGGCATCCTCGCCCTTCGGGACGGCGACACGCACGATCTCGCAGCCGGCGCTCGCGAGCGCGGCGATCTGGGCGGTCGTCGCCTCGACGTCGTGCGTCTTCGTCAGCGTCATCGACTGGACGACGGGTGCCGCCCCACCGCCGATCTGGACGCCGCCGACCTTCACCGAGGCTTTGCTGGCCACGCTTTCAGATTAGCTGTGCCCTGCGGAGAAGTCGTTCCGCAACCCGAGGTAGAGCAGGAAGACGAAGAGCGTCAGCCCGATCGCGCTGTAGCGCATGTAGGCGAGCTGCGAGAACGCACGGCCGCGCAGCCGTTCGACCAGGGACATGGCGATGTGACCGCCGTCGAGCGGCAGCACCGGCAGCAGGTTCAGGAGCGCCAGGGAGAGACTGATGAAGCCGACCGTGCCGAGATAGTCGGCGAACGACGTTCGGTAGGCCGCGGCCGTCTGGCGGACGATGCCGACCGCGCTCGAGATCTGGTGCGTCCCGTGACCGACGAAGAGGCCGCCGAGACTCGCAAAGATCTCGCGCGTCAGGAATCCGATCGCCTTGAGCGACGTGCCGACGGCATAGCCGAGCGACTCCGGCGGGCCGTTCACGGCCTTGATGACGAACCCGATCCTGTAGGCGCCTTGGTCGAGCTTCGCGCGCAGCGGGCCGAGCGTCACGTGACGGCCGCCGCGCTCGACGACCAGCTTGAACGGCTTGCCGCGCGTTGCCTGAATCGACCGCTGGAGCGTGTCGGACGTGACGCGATGCCCGGCAACGCTGACGATCTCGTCGCCCTTCCGAAGAC
>JBOGZX010000337.1:0-15372 GCA_050697615.1 Gaiellaceae bacterium | reverse complement strand
GCTCCAGCCCCGGCAAAGCCGGGGCCTCCGCTCCCGCGAGCTCCGTCGAGCCTACGCTCACGACCCGCCGCCGCGGAGGCCGCCGATCCCCAGCGAGGCGCCGCCGGCGACAGGCTCTCCGCGCTCCGCCGCCCCCTCGACAGCACCTTCCTCGGCCGCCTCTCCCTGCTCGACGATGTCGCCGCCCCGGAAGAGGATCCCTTCGGCGATCTCGCGCCAGAGCGGCGTCCGCCGCAGCAGGAACTCGAGGTCCATCGCGAAGTGCTTGAACTCCTCGCCCTGCGCGTCGCGCATGATCGCGCGCGCCTCCCGGTCCGGCTCGAGCGCGAGTCGCTGCTCGTACCAGCCGATCGCCTCCGCCTCCTCCGTCAGCGACGCGCAGAGGCGCGCGAAGGTCCGCGTCTCCGCCGGCAGCTCGGCCGCGGGCTCGTGGTACTGGTCGAAGCCCATCAGACGTTCACCGGCCGGCGGCGGCCGGGGTAGGAATGCGAGGGGGGCGGCGACTGGTGGGGCACGGCGTTCTCTCCTCTCGATCGTGACGCCCTTCTTGCTTCCCACGAGAGGCGCCGATCAGTCACTCCACGGCAAGCCGGTTACGCTATGGGCATGGATCACGATCGGGCACTCGAGCTCCTCGGCCGCCAGCGGGCGGCGGTCGAGCGGGCCCTCCGCGGAAGTCGGCCGCACGAGAGCGACGAGCCGACGACGACCGACGCGCACCTCGCCGACCAGGCGTCGGACACGTACGACGCCGAGTTCGACGAAGGGCTGTCCGACGACCTGCGCGGACAGCTCGCGGCAATCTAACGGGCGGAGCAGCGGCTCGCCGACGGCACCTACGGGCTCTCGATCGAGAGCGGCCGGCCGATTCCGGACGAGCGCCTCGAAGCTGTTCCCACGGCCGAGCGCACCGCCGACGAGCAAGCTCGCTTCGAGCGCGGCGCGTAGTTCGGCCCCGCCGAGTCACGTCGAGACACCGAAGGTGCGTCGGCTTCACCCGCGACGCCGCTACGTGAAGTCCCGTCACTCCGCCGGCTCGGCGAGTGCCGCGGCGAGGGCGCGGAAGGCCAGGTGGTGGTTGTGCGTGACGGTCGGATCGAGCGGACGAGGGAGGCTCGAGAGCTTGACGATCACGAGCGACGCGCTCGGCACGATCCAGAGGAACTGGCCGTAGATGCCCGTGCCGTAGAAGGTGCCCTGTCGGTCGCCGGTGCACCACCATTTCGTGCTGTAGCTGCCCCTCGGGTAGGCGACGGCGAACTCGCTGCCGCCCATCGACTCCGGTTTGCCGTCGAGCCGTCGCCGCGCCCAGGCGGCGGAGGTCGCGCGGAATCCGTCGACCGCGCCGTCCTGGAGCATCAGGTGCCCGAAGCGCGCGAGGTCGCGGAGCGTCATCGACAGTCCGCCGTTCGCGAAGGCGAAGCCGGCAGCATCGACGGTGATGGAGGCGTCGTACTCGGCTCCGATCCGCGACCAGAGCGCCTCCGCCAGGAGCGCCGGATAGCGACTTCCGCTCGCGCGCTCGAGCGTCCACGCAAGCGCATCCGTCGTGGCGGAGCAGTACTGGAAGCTCCGCCCGTGCGGACCGCTGGGCCGGAGCGACGCGAGGAACGCATACGAGTGCGGAGGATCCTCGGGCCGACGGGGACGCCAGCCTCCCGCACGATCCTGCGCCTGCACGTCGCTGCGGGGATCCTCGTACTCCTCGTTGAAGGCGACCGCGACCGTCATATCGAGGAGCTGAGCGACGGTTGCCTCGCCGAACGCCGAGTCCCACAACTCGGGGACGTACGTCGCGACGCGCGCGTCGAGATCGAGCAGGCCGCGCTCGACGAGCGCGCCCGTCATGGCTCCGCAGAACGACTTCGAGACCGACTGCAGGAGGTGGAGCGTGCTCGGGCCCATTCCGTTGAAGTACCGCTCGAGTCGGATCCGTCCGTGCTGCAGCACGAGAAAGCCATCGGTGCACGTCTCCAGCAGGAACCGGCGGACAGTGGGAGAGCCCGGGAGCCCGTCGAGGACGAGCCCGTCGAGATCCTCGCTCGCGTCGGGGAGCTCGAGCACCGGGCCGTCCCCGCGACGGACCGGCGCGGACGGCACCAGCTCGCCGACGCGCTGGAAGCCCCACCGGTTGTACGGGCCGTCCTGCCAGTTCGCAAGCGTGACGTGCTGTGCGGCCGGCGGGGGCGCGCCCTCCATCAGGCCGAGCTCCGCCGCGGTGGCCGGGCCGCGGGCCTCGGCGCTGATCGTCATTCGGTCGCCTCGTGGAAGTGACACGCGGCGCGGTGGCCGGAGCCGCCGAGGGATGGATCGTCGGTCTCGCATACCGACGGCCGGCCGAGCCGCTCGCGCAGCGGGCAACGCGGGTGGAAGCGGCAGCCGCCGGGCGCCGCCCACTGCGGCGGCATCTCCCCGCGCAGCGGCGGCGGCGTATCGAGCGAGGCGCTACCGCTCCCGCGACGGCTGCCGAGGAGTGCGCGCGTGTACGGGTGCAGCGGCCGCGCGAGCACGTCCGCGCCGGGCCCCTCCTCGACCAGACGGCCCAGGTACATCACCCCGATCCGATCGCTCAGGTGGCCGACGACGCCGAGGTCGTGCGAGATCAGGAGGAACGTGAGGCTGCGCTCGCGTCGCAGCGCGAGCAGCAGGTTGAGGATCTGCGCCTGCACGACGACGTCGAGCGCGGACGTCGGCTCGTCGAGCACGAGCAGGCGCGGCTCGGTCGAGAGGGAGCGGGCGATGCCGACGCGCTGACACTGCCCGCCCGAGAGCTCGTGCGGGTACCGGCCGAGGAGCGCCGGGGAGAGCCCGACCTCGGTCAAGAGCCGCTCGACACGCTCCCGCAGCTCGTCGCCGCGGGCGAGCCCGTGCGTCGTCAACGGCTCTGCGACGAGCTGGCGCACCGTCATGCGCGGATCGAGCGCTGCGGTCGGCTGCTGGAAGACGAGCTGCATCTCACGGCGTGCCCGCCGGACGACCACGCGGTCCCGCGAGGCCAGGTCGACACCGTCGTAGACGATCGTGCCGCCGGTCGGCCGCTCGAGCCCGAGCATGCAGCGCGCGATCGTCGTCTTGCCCGAGCCCGACTCGCCGACGAGTCCGTACGCCTCGCTGGGGGCGAGCGCGACGTCGACGCCGTCCACGGCGCGCACCGGCGGCTCGCGCCGTCGACGCGGGAACTCCTTCACGAGCGCCCGAACCTCGAGCAGGGCGCTCATAGGGACGGCGTTCACGCCAGCTCCCAGCGGTAGCAGGCTGCCGATCGCCGGAGGCCGGTCGGCTCGAACGGCGGCGGCGCGAACGAGCACTCGGGGCCGGCGAGCGGGCAACGCGGTGCGAACGCGCAGCCCGGCAGCTCCTCGAGCGCGGTCGGCACGCTTCCCGAGACCGCGGTCAGCTCGCGTCCAGGCTGGGCCCGCCGCGGCAGCGCCTCGAGCAGCGCGCGCGTGTACGGGTGGTGCGGCTCGGCGAGCAGCTCCGCGGCGGGGCCGCTTTCGACGACGCGGCCCGCATACAGGACGCTGACGCGGTCGCAGAAGTCGCCGACGAGGTCGAGGTCGTGGCTGATGAAGAAGACGGCGAAGCCGTACTCGCGTTGCAGCGACCGCAGCAGGCGCAGGATCTGCTCGGCGAGCGTCACGTCGAGCGCGGTCGTCGGCTCGTCGGCGATCAGCAGGCTCGGACGGCAAAGGATCGCCATCGCGATCATCGCCCGCTGCAGCATCCCACCCGACATCTCGTGCGCGTACAGCCGCATCGTCCGCTCCGGATCGGGCAGCTCGACCTCGCGGAGCCGCTCCGCGACGAGCTTCGCGCTCGTCCTGCGATCGAGCCCGAGATGCCGCTCCGCGACCAGCTGAAGCTGGCGCCCGATCGGGAAGACGGGGTTGAAGCTCGTGCCCGGGTTCTGGAAGACCATCCCCACACGACTTCCGCGCAGAGCTCGCAGCTCGCGCTCCGGGAGCGTAAGCACGTCGTGACCGTCGAAGACGATCCGGCCGCTCGTGCGCGCCGTCCGCGGCAGCATCCGCAGCACCGAGAGTCCCGTGACGGTCTTGCCGCAGCCGGTCTCGCCGACCACGCCCAGCGCCTCGCCGGCAGCCACCTCGAGGCTCACTCCGCGCACCGCCCGCGCCGACAGCCGTCCGTCGCGGAAGAAGTCGATCGTCAGATCCTCGATCGCAAGCAACGCGCTCACCGTGTCGCCCTCGGGTCGAGAACATCGCGCAACGCGTCGCCGAAGAGGTTGAAGCCCAGGGTGACGACGAAGATCGCGAGGCCGGGGAAGGTCGCAACCCACCACTGCGTCAGCACGGTCGTCCGCCCGTCCGAGACCATCAGCCCCCAGTCCGGCAGCGGGGGCTGCGAGCCGAGACCGAGGAACGAGAGCGAGCCGATCGCGAGTATCACCGTGCCCGCGTCGACCGTCGCCTGGACGATGATCGGGGTGAGTGCGTTGCGGAGCACGTGCCGCGCGAGGATCGCCGGCGTGCGCATGCCGTACACGCGCGCCGCGTCCACGAACGGCTCGTGCCGCAGCGACTGCGCCGACGCACGAGCGAGGCGTGCATACCAGGGCCACCAGGAGATCGAGAGCGCGATCACCGCGTGCACGAGGCTCGGGCCGAGCAGGGCCGCGATCACCATCGCGAGCAGCAGCGGCGGGAAGGAGAGGAAGAGGTCTGTCAGCCGCATCAGCCCCTCGTCGACCAGACCGCCGATGTACCCCGACGCGAGGCCGAGCGGGACCCCGATCAACACCGCAATCAGGACGACCGCCGCTGCCGAGCCGAGCGCCGGCCGCGTCCCGATCACCACTCGGCTCGCGAGGTCGCGGCCGAGATGGTCGGTGCCGAAGACGTGCTCGGCACTCGGAGGCAGGTCCCGGGCGGCGAGCTTCGTGCTGCCGCGGCCCTGGGCGACGTCCGGCGCGATCAGCGGGGCGAACGCGGCCGTCAGCACGAACGCGGCGAGGATCGCCGCCGCCACGAGCGCCACGGGATCGCGGCGGAGCTGGCGCAACAGCCGCCGCCGCGCGCCGCCCGCCCCAACCGCCGGCGCGGCGTCGAGAGAGGGCAGCTCCGCAGATGCGGACAACCGCGCCTCAGCCGTCACCCGAACCTCACCCTCGGATCGAGGCGCGCCTGCAGCACGTCGACGAGCAGGTTGATCGACAGGAATCCGATCGCCCCGAACAGCGTGATCCCCATGATCACCGGGTAGTCGAGGTTGAGCAGGGCGCTGGTCGCGAGCTGCCCGATCCCCGGCCAGTCGAAGACCAGCTCGACGAAGAACGTGCCGGTGAGCAGGTACGCGAGCGAGAGGCCGATGACCGTGAGGGTCGGCGGGAAGGCATTGCGGAGCGCGAGCTGCCAGAGGATCCGGCGCTCTCCCAGCCCGAATGTCCGCGCAGTGCGCACGTAGTCCTGGCTCAGCACGTCGAGCATCGAGGCGCGCGTCATGCGCGCGACGAGACCGGTCGGGTAGGCGGCGAGCGTCAGCGCCGGAAGGACGAGGTGCTGCGCCGCATCGCCGAGACCGGCCCAGTCTCCGCTGACGAGGGCGTCGAAGACCGCGAATCCGGTGAGGTGCGGAATCGGGTTCAGGACCGACGTCTCGAGGCTGAGCCGGCTCGTCGCCGGCAGCAGCCCCAGCTCGCCGCTGAAGAGCGCCTGCAGGAGGAGGCCCAACCAGAACACCGGCATCGAGATCCCGAAGACCGATCCGATCCTGATCAGTGCGTCCGGCGGCCGCGCGGCATGCCTCGCCGCCAGCACGCCGAGCGGGATCCCGAGCAGGAGCGCGATCACCATTGCGCCGCCGATCAGCTCGAGCGTTGCCGGCAGCCGCGTCGCGATCCCGCCGAGCACCGGCTCCTTCGTCGCGAGCGACGTCCCCCAGTCGCCCCGCACGAGATCGTGCAGGTACTTCGCGTACTGGACGGGCAGCGGCCGGTCGAGCCCGAGCTGCTTCGTCACCCGTGCCACCTCGGCCGGCCGCGCAAGCGGACCGATGTAGACGGCCGCCGGGTTCGACGGTACGACCCGCGCGAGCACGAAGGTCACCGTGACGACCCCGAACAGGGTGATCACCGAGGTGAGGAGCCGTCTGCCCAGCCACCTCAGCATGCGACGGCTCCTCCCTCGGTCGACGGTATGGCGGTTCCTACGCCTTCTTCTGAATCGCGTAGAAGAACGTCACGAACGGGTAGTTGACGTTGGCTGCACCCGCCATCGAGAGCGACTTCGGTTGCAGCAGGACGAGCTGCGCGTCGTACAGGAACGCGCCCGGCGCCTGATCGTAGAGCAGCTTCATCGCCTTCGAATACGCGGCCTGCGCCTTCGCCCGCGAGAGCCCGGACACCGCAGTGCCCGTGTCGACGAGCTTGTCGTAGGCGCTGTTCTTCCAGTAGCTGAGGTTGAAGTACGGCTTGGCGCTCGAGTGGAAGAGCGAGTAGAGGTTGTCCGAGCCGGCGTCGCTGTAGGTCGGCCAGTAGAGGACGACGAAGATGTCCTGCGCTTTCTGCGGGTTCGCCTTCGCGGTCGCCCACTGCTGGTTGAAGAGGATGCCTTTGATCGTCAGGTTGACGCCGATCTTCGCGAGCGCGTCCTTGACGAGCGGTGCGAACCGCGCCTCAGCCTGGTTCTCCGAGGCATAGGTGAGCGTGAGCGAGAAGTGCCCACCCGGATGCCCGGCCTGCGCGAGCAACTGCTTCGCCTTGGCGATGTTCTGGTGGTACTGCGGCGTCTTCGCGCTCCAGGGGAAGATCCCCTTCGGCACCGGGCCGCGCGCCTGCTTGCCGTAGCCGTAGGCGCCGGCCTCGATGATGCCGCTGTACGGCATGGCGTACGAGAGCGCGCGCCGCACGAGCACGTTGTCCAGCGGCGGCCGTGTCGTGTTGAAGAAGGCGACGTAGTTCTGCGTCGTCGGCTTCACGAACAGCGTGTACTTGCCGCCCGCGGCGAGCTTCTTCACGTTCTCGAGCGGGACGGACAGGGCGAGGTCGACCTGGCCCGAGGTCAGCATCTGCTGCTCGACGATCGCCTCCGGCGTGATCTCGACGGCAACGTTCTGGTAACGGTTGCCGCTCCAGCCGCCCCAGTACTTGTCGTAGGCGCTGAGCACGACCTGCGAGCCCGCCTTGTACGACTTGAGCGTGTACGGCCCGGTGCCGCAGTCCTTGCCCGACTCGAAGTAGTTCGGGTCCTTCGCGACTGCCGCGAGCGCCTCCGGGCAGACGATCCAGGCGCCGTTCTCCGAGGAGGCGATCAGGTCGACGCGGGACGGCGTCTTCATGTGGAAGACGACGGTCGAGTCGTTCGGCGTCGCGATCGACTTCAGGCCGGACCAGATGAAGGCGGCGCCGCCGCGCTTGACGACGGCCTCGATCGACTGCTTGACAGCCGCGGAGGTGAGCGGCTCGCCGTCGTGGAAGGTCACGCCCTTGCGCAGACGGAACGTCCACGTCTTGCCGTTCGTGCTGTGCGACCACGAGGTCGCGAGCGCCGGCCGAAACGTTCCGTTGGCCTGCGCATAGAGCAACGGCTCGTAGATGTTCGCCATGTACGCGACCTCGGTCGAGAACGACTTGACCGGGTCCCACGTGGTGACGGCGGCGGTCGAAGCCACCCGCAGCAGCTGCTCGTCCGACTTCTGCGCCGGTGCTGCCGATGCTGTGCTGGCCGCGGCCGCAGCCACCGCGACGGCGAGCATCGTGACGCGAATTCTTGCGCGCATCCCACCCTCCTGTCAGTGAAGCGAGAACGTCATGCGCCACTCTCGTAGGTAGCAAGCTTCACGTCCAGGACTCATTCAGTTGTGAGATCATGCCTGTGAGGTATACGTGGAACTGCGCGTCCTTCGCTACTTCCTCGCGGTCGCCGACCATGGATCGATCACGGCGGCGGCCGCGAACGTGCACGTGGCGCAACCGTCGCTGTCGCGTCAGTTGCGCGGGCTCGAGCAGGAGCTCGGTCTGCAGCTGTTCGTGCGCAACGGCCGCGCGCTGCGCCTGGGTCCGGCTGGGCGGCGGTTCCTGCCGATCGCGCGCGACCTGGTGGCCCGCGCCGACACCGCCCGCGCGACGATGACCGCGCTGGCGCAGGGCCTCAACGTCTCGCTCGCGGTCGCCGCCCACGGGACGACGATCGCGGACGTGATCGCGCCGTTCGTCGCCTCCCGCGGGATCTCGACGGCGACGCCCCGGTTCGTCGCCGCCGGCCCGGACGCCGCGTACGAGGCACTCGCACGCGCCGAGGTCGACATCGCGATCTCGTCCCTCCCGCCGCCGCCCGGTGTGGCGTCGCTCGAGATCGCGGAGTTCCCGATCTGGGCTCAGGTACCCGCGACAGACCCGTGGGCCGAGCTCGAGGAAGTGAACCTCGACGCCTTGTTCGGCCGCCCGCTGATCCTGCTCGACGAGTCGTTCGGCACACGCCGGGCCTTCGACGTTGCGATCGGCGCCCTCCGAGGCTCCTATCGACTGGCGGCCGAAGTAACGCTGCCGGCGGTTGGGCAGGCTCTTGCGGCGGCCGGCTCGGGCGTCGCCATCGTGACCGACGACCCCGCCTATGGTCTTCGAGCCCTGGCGATTCGCAGCTCCGGCGGGCAGCTCCGGATTCAGCTGCGAGCGGCGTGGAGCACGACGAGCTACGCCGTGGACGCCATCCGCGAGTTCGCCGAAGCACTGAGGCGTTGGTGTGCCGCCTCGAGCTAGCGAGCCGGCAGCCTGCAAACCGGGGTGTTCAGACGAGCTGGCCGGTGTCGGCGGGCGGGCGCTCGGGTCGGTTCGGGGCCGCGGAGCCGCGTGCGGAGCGTGACTTCGGTTCCAGCGGCGGCATCGAGCACCGGTGCTCCCGGGACGCGCGCCTCGCGTCGTGCGTCGAGCGCATCGGAGACGCTTCGGTCGGCGCCGAGCACGAGCCGCGGGGGCGACATCGCCTCCTGTGGCCACTCTCGATCCGCGAGATCGCCGAGTGGCTCGCCCATCCGCTCGGCCAGCTGTCGCTGGTGAGGCCGAGTTCCATCCGGAGGCGTTGGGCGGTACTGGGCTCGAACCAGTGACCCCCAGCTTGTCGACTCGGCGCAGGCGTTCGCGCCTGCTCCTCCTGTTCGCAAGAACCCTATGGTTGAGCCGAATCGTCAAGATGAGCGAACGGCTTTGCGATCCCGAACGAACCCTGATCCTTGCCATTCTTGCCACGCAGTAAGAGACCACCGCGAACCTTGCGCTTCATCGCGTGACGAACTCCGCGGTATGCCCGCGACGTCTTTGCCCGATCACACGCGACGAACCTTGGTGGTCAGATGATGATCGTCAGATCCAACTGCTCGGCCACCTCGTAGACGCGGTCTAGGCCGTCGCCGAGTGCCAGCGGCTCTGGCGGCACGACGACGTCGAGATCTCGTCGGTCGACGCGGCCGCGTGCGAAGAGGACGAAGGCGAGGCTCTCCCGCTCCTGCCGCGAGTTCCAGACGAGCCCATCAGGTCGAGACCGACAGTGGAAGAAGGCTGATGCCCATGCAGCCGTCTCTGGATACGCTGCGGGAGGCGACTCGATCAGTCCCGCTCGTGCCATGCCCAGATCGTCGAGCGCTTCGTCACGCAGATCGACGAGTTGCAGATCGCGCCGAGACGCCAGCGTCGAGATCACATGAGCGACGAGTTTGGACTGCCGAAGACGACGGTCATGACCAGTTGCCGGAACGAGGTGGAGGAGCGTCTCCGACAGCGCGCCGCTGATTGTCGCTGAGCCGTAGAGGGTCGGCACGGTCCGCCCCCGCGACGAGAAGGGCCGAAACCGCATGCTGACATCGCGGCGCGGGTTGAACTCCGATGCGCCGAACGAACTGTCATGGCAGCGCAAGAACGGATCACCGCGCTTCCACGCGTAGAGCAGCGGACGCAGATCCGCTGGGTTCAGCGGCGGCGGAAGGTACACCTAGCCGCTGACTGGAGCAACCTCGAGTCGGGCGGCTTCGACGACCGCACCAGGGTCAGCAGCCAGTAGATCCACCGGTCGCCGATCACCAAGCGACCTGGCGCTCGTCGTGAACCACAGGGCGATCTCCCAGTCTGTCAGTCCATGCGCAGAGAGCACGTCTAACACGTCACGGAGGACCGGCAGTGGCCGGCCATCGCTGCCGAACTGGAAGCCAGGGTAGTAGACGACATCGTGGTGGCGAACGCCGAAGATACGGTGCTCCTGCCGCCATCGATTCGCGGTCGCGGACCTGTTTGCTGCCGTGGAACCCGCGAGTTCGGCAACCTCGGTACTCGTCAGGGCGCCGAACTCCTCCAGCAACCGCTTTCGAGCCTCCGCGTTCCGACGAACCTGAAGTACGGCAGCTGGTGACGGCGGCCTCTCCTCAGGCGTGAGCGCGTCCAGCAGACGCTCCAACGTCAGGCGCTGCCTCGCGACCCGCTCGAGTCCCCCTCGTAGCGACTTGACGTATTCCTCGACCGCGTCAAGGCCACGCCGATCCTCACGAATCGGCGCCTTGATCTGGACGACCATCACAACTCCCTCGTCGGCCGAATCGATGAAGCGCTTGGCTTCGTCGGCACTCTCGCCGCGGTCGGGCGAATAGACCGTCGCCTCGACTGGCGCCCCCTTCAGCCGCGAGTCAGCAACGGTGGGCGCCATCGGCCAAGCTCGTTAGGACAGTGAGTCGTTTAGCGATCATCATGGACATCATTATGCCTCAGGCGTCCCAGGCACCGCAAGCGACATGCCGCAGACCGAGCCCATGGTGTTCCGGCACGCAAAGTCGTGTCGTCCGGTGCCAAGCGGATGATGGTCGGCCCGTCACAGATGGCGGGGCCGACGTAACAAGCCTGCCATGGACGCACGCCACGACCGCCAGCTGCTCGACGCCGCCGCTCGTGGCGATGCGTCTGCGTTCGGTGAGTTCTACCTGCGCCACGTCCGTTCCCTGATCGCGTTCTTCCTGCACCGCACGGGTTCAGTGGAGGTGGCCGCGGATCTCGCCCACGAGACCTGGGTGGCGGCGCTCCAAGCGGTTGCGCGTTATCGGGGCGATGGGGCACCGGCGGCGTGGCTGTATGGCATTGCGCGCCACAAGCTCGCGCTGAGCCGCCGGCGCGGCCGTGTCGAGTCGAGCGCGCGCGAGCGGCTTGCACGCGACCCGCTCGAGCTGGACGAAGCGGACACGCAGCAGCTCGAGCGCCTCGCGGCGATCCTGCCGGTCGAGACGCCGGCGCTCGACCTACTCGAGCGGCTGCCGGAGCCGCAGCGGGAGGCCATTCGGGCGCGGATGCTCGACGAGCAGGAGTACCCCGAGATCGCACGCGACCTACAGTGCTCCGAAGCTGTCGTCCGCCAGCGCATCAGTCGCGGCCTGCGGGTGCTCCGCGAGGAGCTGGAGCGGTGACCGACTTCGTCACCAGGCTCGGCAACGAGCTCGAGACGCTCGCCCGCGAGTCGCCCTCGCGCGAGACGCCGCCGCGCACCCGGCTCGCGACGCACAGCGTCCTCAAGTACGCGACGGTCGAGGGCGCCGAGCGGTACCGCCGGATCATGCGCGTCTTCTACGTCGAGCACCGCAACTTCGGCCTCCGGCTCACACCGGCCGACGTCGGCCGGAAGCTGCTCGAGCACTACGACCTGGACCTGGACGACGCGACGCTCTCGCAGTCCCTCGACCAGCTCCACGCTTGGCGCGCCGTCAGTAGGGAGTACGACACGAGCCTCGCCCGCACCGCGCGCGAGCTGCGCCAGAACCGCTTCACCTACGACATCACGCAGGCGGCGACGCGTGTCGAGGCGCTGCTCGACGCGCTGGACGAGCTTTCGGAGACGGTCGGCGCGCTCGAGGGCTCCCGCCTCCCCCAGATTCGCGACGCGCTCCACCGGATCGCACGCCTACTCGGCGCAGACGCGCCGAATGGGAAGGACCTCCGCACGCAGTTCGAGCTGCTGACGGGCGAGGTCGAGCGTCTGCACGCCGGCGCGAGCGACTTCATGCGGCGCCTGAACGAGGTGATCGCGCGTAGTGAGCGGATCGAGCACGAGGAGTTCGAACGCTGCAAGGGGGTCCTGATCGAGCACATGCAGGGGTTCCGCAACGACCTCCGCCGCCACACGCCCGAGATCGAGGATGCTCTGCGCACGGTCGACCGCCTCGGCGCTCCGAGGCTCGCGACGCTGATCGTGTCGTCGCTCGAGATCCCGGCACTGCCGGGCGTCGATCCGCAGGAGGTCGCGGCGCGTCGGCACGCCGAGCTGCTCGACCAGTGGGAGGGCGTTCGCACCTGGTTCGTCGATGCGGGCGGACTCCGCTCTCCGTGGGCGGCGCTGAACGACAAGGTGGTCGACGCGATCCGCGCGGTGCTCGACATCGCCGAGCGAATCATCGACCGCCGCACAAACCGGCTCGACCGCGCCCGCGCCTGCGAGCACCTCGCGCGCCTCGTGCACGACGCGCCGAGCGAGGATGAGGCGACGGCGATCGTCTCCGCTGCGCTCGGCGTCGCCACGCCCCGGCACGTCGGCGCCCCCGAGGACGATCCCGACAGGCTCACCGCACCCGCGCAGATGAGCTGGCTGACCGCGCCGCCGGCACCCGTCACCGCCCATCTTCGGCGCCCCGGTTCGCGCACCCCCGGCGCCGGCCGCGGTACACCGATCGCCGACACGAGCGCGGCCCGCAAGCGGATGCTCGAGCGCCGCCGCGGCGAGCGCGAGGAGCTCGCGGCGATGCTGGAACGCTTCCGTGGCCTGGGCGCGATCCGTCTCTCGCAGGTCGCAACGCTCAGCGAGATCGAGTTCCGTCATCTGCTGCACTGGATCGGGCGGGCGTTCGAGACGCCGAAGGACGCCGCCGGCGCACGCCGCGCCGACTCGCAGGACGGCCGTGCACGGATCGTTCTGCATCTCGCCGAGCACTCGAAGCAGCTCGTCGTCCTCCAGGTCCCGCAGGGCCGCTTCCGGACGCCGGACTACCGGATCGAGGTGACGGCGCGATGACCGCGACCACGCTCGAGCTGCGCGAGCGCGACGAGCTCCGCCGGGCGGCGCGTGCGCTCCTGCGTCAGCCCTTCGTCGCCGCCGACGACGCGGCCTTCCCGCTCGTGCGCCGCCACGAGCCGGAGCTCGTGCGGCGCTTCGCCCACTTCTGGGGCTACCTGCTCGACGTCACGCCCGGCTTCGCGCGGCTGTACAAGCGGCCGACCGACGCCGCGCTCCGCAGGCCGCTCCGGATCCCGCCTGGAACCCCGTCGGGGCGGCGGCGCCCGCGCGACGAATGGCCGCGCCTCGACCGGCGCCGCGCGACGCTGCTCTTCCTGACGATTGCCGCGCTCGAGCGCTCACGCCGGCAGACGGTCGTCGGCGACCTGGCGCGCGATGTCGCCGAGGCGGGAAGCTCCTGCGATCCGTCACTCGAGGTCGACTTCGACCAGCGGTCGGAGCGGCTCGCCTTCGCCGACGCCCTCGACCTGCTCTGCCACTGGCGCATCCTGCGGCTCGACGACGGCTCGCGCGCGAGCTTCGCCACCCGCGCGCCCGGCGAGGACGAAGCGCTCTTCACGATCGACCGCAAGCGCCTCGCGAGCCTGCTGCGCGACCCGTTCCGGTCGCTGGTGGCGCAGGGGGCGGACGACCTCGCCGACGACGGCGACGCCTACGCAGCCACCGACGACGGCACCAACCTGAGGATCCGTCACCGGCTGGCGCGAATGCTCGCCGAGGACCCTGTCCTCTACGTCGACCGCCTGAGCGAGGATGAGCGCGCGTACTTCCACCGTCAGCGCGCGTACCTCGAGAACCTCGTCGCCGACTACACCGGCCTCGTTCCCGAGCGGCGCCTCGAAGGCACCGCCTGCATCGAGCCGGAGCGGACGCTGACCGACCTGCCGTTCCCGGCCAACTCGACGCGCAAGCAGGCGGCGCTCCTGCTCTGCGACGTCCTCGCGCCCGCGGGCACGACCGTCTTGACGCGCGAGGAGCTCCGCCGGGCGATGCACGCGCTCGTCGAGCGCCACGGCGCGAGCTGGAACCGCGACCCCGACGATGCCGTGGAGGTCGACGCCCTGCTCGATGACGCACTCGACGTCCTCGCCGACCTCGATCTCGTCGAGCTCGACGATGACGGCGTCCGCCCGCTCCCGCTCTGCGGGCGCTTCCGCGACCCGCGAATCAACCGACCCCAGCAGGAGGACTGATGCGCGCCCCAGATCGCTTCGTCGCCGTCCGCGCCGGCATCGTCAACCTCTACGAGTACGACGACCAGGTGTTCGAGCTCGCCGACGGGCGGCTGCTGCTGCGCGGGCACAACACGTCTGGGAAGACGAAGGCACTCGAGCTGCTGCTGCCCTTCTGCCTCGACGGCGACATCAGCCCGCACAAGCTCGACCCGTTTGCGAAGAACGCCAAGGACATGAAGTGGAACCTCGTCGGCTGCATCGAGGGCGAGCAGCGGATCGGGTACGTCTGGCTCGAGTTCGCGCGGCTCGGATCCGACGGGCTCGAGCACGTCACCGTCGGGATCGGGATGAAGGCGAACCGAGCCGGCGAACGCATCCAGCGCTGGTTCTTCCTGCTGCGCGGCCGCCGGATCGGGCAACAGGTGAGTCTCCGCCGCGGCGACTACCCGCTGACGAAGCGCGAGCTCGCCGAGCTGCTCGACGCCGGTGACGAGCTGCTCGACTCGCCGAGCGCCTACCGGCGACGCCTGAACGAGGTCGTCTACGGCTTCTCGAGCATCGCGCAGTACGAGACCATGATCAGCCTCCTGCTCGAGCTCCGCCGGCCGCATCTGTCGAAGTCGCTCGACGCGGCGCAGGTCGCGAAGCTCCTCACCGGCAGCCTTCCCGAGATCGACCACGACCTCATGCGCCGGCTGGGCGAGGGGCTCGAGCAGCTCGACGACCTGCAGGCGGCGCTGGGCTCGCGGCAAGCCGTCCGCGAGCAGGTGGAGCGCTTCGCCAGCTCCTCGTACCGCGGCTACGCACGCGCGGCGATCGCCGAGCGCGGCGACCGGCTGCGGCGCGGCGAGACCGGCGTGCGCAGCGCCTCGTCCGTTCGACGGGAGGCCGCCGAGGCGCTGGAAGACGCACGCGAGGCCGCCCGCGCCGCGAGCGCGTCTCTGTCCTGCGCGCGCGATCGGCGTGAGAGCGCCGAAGGCGAGCGAGAGGCACTCCTCCGCTCGCCGGAGTGGGCGTCGGTGGACGAGGTCGAGCAGCTCGGACGGACGGCCGCACACGCACGCATGGCCGCGCGTCAGGCGCAGGAGCGTGCCCGCGACACCAGCGCGCGGGCCGCCGCCGACGAGGCCGACGGGATCACGGCGGGCGCCGTCGTCGACGAGGCGGCGGCCGCCCTCGCCCGCGCGGTCTCCGCGCTCGCCGAC
>JBOGZX010000336.1:0-2517 GCA_050697615.1 Gaiellaceae bacterium | reverse complement strand
CTGGAGGGTTGCTTGCCGTGTCTGACGCGCGCAGCGGGTCTGGCACCTTCTTCCGAGTCACCTCCGGCGCAGCGCGACCGCCGTCGCTCCTAGACCAACGGCGAACGTCGTCCGCGCGAGCCGGCGCTCGTTGAGGGCGGCTCGCGCCGCGATCGCGCCGGGGCCGCCGTGGACGCCGCCGCCGGGATGGATCGATGCGGAGGCCAGGTAGAGGCCGCGGATCGGCGTGTCGGGGCGGCCGAAGCTCGAGGTGGGGCGGAGGACGAGCTGCTGGTGCACCTGTGAGGTGCCGCCGCTCAGCGCGCCGCCGACGAGATTCGCATCCGAGGCCTCGAGGTCGCCGGGGCCGAGGACGCGCCGCCGCCGGACGAGAGCCCGGAAGCCGGGCGCAAGCCGTTCGATCTCCCGCTCGCTGCGGTCGGCCAGCTCGTCGAGCTCGGCTGCGTCCCAGCGGCCGGTCAGGTCGCCGCCGGCGTCGCCGCGCACCCGCTGCGGCACGTGCGTGTACGCCCAGGCCGTCTCCCGTCCGGCCGGCTGACGCGAGGGGTCGATCATCGAGTACTGGCCGAAGACCAGGAACGGGTGCTCGGGAACGAGGCCCATCGCGAGCTGCGACGACTGCACGGTGAGCGCGTCGACGCCGTCGGTGACGTGCACCACCGGCGCCCGTCGCGCGTCTGCCGCCGTCCACGGGAGCGGTGCATCGAGCGTCCAGTCGATCTTGACCGTGCCCAAGTCCCATTCGAAGCGGCGCATCGCGGCAAGCACGCTTGCGGGGACGTCGGCGGGCTCGAGCAGGCGCAGGTAGAGCTGGGGCGCGTCGATTGCGGCGAGGACGGCGCGCCCTGCGTCCACGTCGCGGCCGTCCGCCGTGCGGACGCCGACGGCGCGGCCCCGGCGGACGAGGATGCGCTCGACGGAGTGGCCGCACTCGATCGCCCCGCCGCGGTCGCGGAGCCTGCGCGCCAGCGCGTCCCCGAGCCTGCCGGAGCCGCCGGCGGGAACCGGAAAGCCGACGTCCTGGCCGAGCGCGCAGAGGACGAAGCCGAAGAAGCCGCCGATCGCCGTCTCCGGGGTCACGTCGGTGTGAAGCGCGCTTCCTGCGATCAACCGCCGCCCGCCGTCGCCGGAGAAGTGCTCCTCCCCGAACCGCCGCGCCGAGAGCAGTGCGAGCCGCACGACCTCGAGCGAGCGCGCCGGACCGAGTGTCGCGAGCAGCCGAAAGGCGGGTAGGACGGCCGGGGGCGGAGTGACGAGCATCTGCAGGCCGGCCGGCGCCAGCTCGCGCCAGAGGACGAAGAGCCGCCGCCAGGCATCGCCGTCACCGGCCGCGAACGCGTCGAGCGACGCCGCCGTCTCGTCGAGATCCCGCGACAGCGCGACGCAGGAGCCGTCGCCTGCCGGATGCGCGAGCACGAGCGGGCCGTGCAGCCAGCTCAACCCGTGCCGCTCGAGGCCGAGCGCGCGGATCGCAGGCGATGCGGCGGCCAGCGGATAGAACGCGCTGCAGTGGTCGTTGACGAATCCGGGCTCGAGCGGCTCGCCGGAGCGAACCGCGCCGCCGATCTCAGGCTGGGCCTCGAGTACCTGAACCGACCAGCCCGCGTCGGCCAGGCGATTGGCCGCGACGAGGCCGTTCGGCCCCGCCCCGATCACGACCGCGTCCGCCACCCGGGCCTCATGCCCGAACCGGCGCCACCTGCACCTGCACGCTTGTCCGCGCGGCGCGTGATCTGCGGTCCCCCGCCCGACTGAGGGACCGCCCGGATGGTCAGGAGCTGCGCGCTCGGCGACACTCCCCCTCGAGATGACAGGACAGACCGCGTTTGCGCTGACGCTCACCGTCGCGTCGGCATGCCTGATCAACTGGGGCTACCTGAGAGAGCACGCGGCGACCTCGCTGCTGTCGCCGCTGTCGCTGCGACGGCCGCTGGCATCGGTGCGGCTACTCCTCGGAAGCCGCGGCTGGCTCGTCGGCTTTGCTGCCGAGTCGTTCGGATTCGGCCTCTTCGTGGGCGCGGTTGCGCTGGCGCCGCTGGCGCTCGTCCAGGCCGTTGCTGCCGGCGGCGTCGGCGTGCTCGCGCTGCTCGTGGCGAGAACGACCGGCAGCCGGCTCGAGCGGCGCGAGCGTCTCGGCGTCGGCGTCGCGATCGGCGGGCTGGTGCTGCTGGCGGTGTCGCTCGCGGGCGGCTCCGAAGCAGGCGGTGCCGGCGACTGGCCCGCGATCGCGATGTGGCTCGGGGCGTCAGTGGGCGCGGCGGTCGCGGCGGCCGTCTGGGGAGCGAAAGTCATCGGCGGCGGCGCCGCGTTCGGGGTCTCGGCCGGGATCCTGTTCGGCGCCGGCGATGTCGCGACGAAGGTGCTCGTGGGGGGCGGCGACCACCTCGTGGTCGCGCCGGCCATGATCGCCTTCTACACCGCAGGCACCGTCGTCCTGCAGCTGGGCTTCCAGCGCGGGGCCGCGCTGACGATCGCCGGCATCGCCACGCTCGGCACGAACGCGATTCCGATCGCCGC
>JBOGZX010000335.1:0-5100 GCA_050697615.1 Gaiellaceae bacterium | reverse complement strand
AGCTACCGGGGTGCGACGACGGCGGAGATCGCACGCGAAGCGGGCATCTCCGAGCCGATCCTCTACCGGCACTTCGGCTGCAAGCGCGACCTGTACCTCGCCGCCCTCGAGGAGGCGTGGCGCAGCTTCCGGGAGGGCGCGCAGGCGGTCGTCGCCGAGGATCCGGAGCGTTGCCTCGGCGCGATTGCGGACGCGTACATGGCGAAGGGCCTGCCGATTCGCATGGTCGACCTGTGGACGCAGGCGCTCACCGAGGCCTCCGAGGACGCGGTGATCGCCGCCGCGCTGCGCCGGCAGGTGCGGGAGGTGCACGAGTTCATCGTCGAGGTGATCCTCGACGGCCAGGCACGCGGCGGGATCCACGCCGATCGCGACGCCGTGGCCGAGGCGTGGCTGTTCGTCGCCGGCGGCCTCCTGACCACGATCGACAACCGCCTCGGCGGTCTGCTCGGCGACGACCTCCAGCGCGTGCGCGCCGAGCGCCGCCGTTGGATGCTGGCCTCGCCCTCGCCCCAGCCCTGAGCCGCGCCGCCTGAACACCGCGCCGCCTGAATACCGCGCCCCCTGAAAAGGGAAAAGCCCCGGCTGCGGCACCCGGGGCTCCTCCTGGTCAGGCGGGGCGCCGGTTCG
The DNA here is from genome assembly GCA_050697615.1 of Gaiellaceae bacterium. Classification (GTDB taxonomy): domain Bacteria; phylum Actinomycetota; class Thermoleophilia; order Gaiellales; family Gaiellaceae; genus PALSA-600. The sequence continues at coordinate 4,470 of JBOGZX010000335.1, read as the reverse complement.
GCGGCTCCGAGTTCGGCCCTGCGGCACGGCCGGCTTGCTCAAAGCTTCGTCGCCTCTGGCGCTCCCCCTGCACTTCGGCGCGGTGCCGTCGTGCAAGGTGCGCTCACTCTACGAGCCGTGTCCGCTCCTGTCAAGTAGCTCGGTCAAGTGATTCGGAAGTGTGCCGCTTGACCGCGAAACTCCTGTATTCATCCCCCGTTCGAGGGACTGTCCTTTTTGGGGGATTGCATTCTTGTCAAGCGTTCGTCATCCTTTCACCAGATGACTTCTCGCGCCGCACGAGGAAGCACAGACACCGCACCGTTCGTTCCGGCTCCCCGGACGCCGAAGCTCGGCGAGCGGCTCCGCCAGCTGCGCGTCACCGCGGGCCTGACGCAGACGGACCTCGCAGGCGACCGCTTCTCGAAGGAGTACATCTCGCAGATCGAGCGCGGCAAGACGCGTCCGACCGCCGAGACGGTCGAGTGGCTCGCGCTCCGGCTTCGCACGGATGCCGGCTTCCTCGCGAGCGGCGTCTCCGCCGATGCCCGTGCGAAGGCGGAGGCGTTCCTCGCCCGCGCCGACGCGCTGCTCGAGGAGCACGCCTTCGACGACGCGCTTGCGGAGTACGCGAAGGCGCTGCCGGCCGTCCTCGGGACAGGCTCGCCCGAGCTGCGGATCCGCGAACTGAACGGCGAGGCCATGGCGCGCGCTCAGTCCGGCGATGTCAAGGGCGCGCTGTCGCTCCTCAGCGAGTCGCGCGCGCTCGTCGAGGGCGAAGGCTTCTCCGACATCGACCGGGCCGAGGTGCTGTACCGCCTGGGCGTCTGCCGTTACATGCTGTCGAGCATCTCGACCGCGGTCGGGCTGTTCGACGAGGCGCTCGGGCTCGCGGCCCGCTCCGGCCTTCCGTCCGACCAGCTGCGTCTGAACGTCTTTGCGTGGCGCTCGCGCTGCTATCGCCGGCAGCGCGACTACGAGGCGGCGCGCGAGGACGTGGAGCACGCGCTGGAGCTCGCCGAGGCGATGCACGACGCGCGCGCGCTCGGACAGGCCTACTTTCAGGCGTCGATCCTGGCAGAGCGCGACGGTCACTGGGTGCTCGCGCGCACGTACGCCGAGAAGGCGAAGACGCAGTACGAAGAGGTCGCCGACCGGGTCAACATCGGGCGTCTGCTGAACAACCTCGGCGGCATCGAGTTCCTGCTCGGGAAGCCCGAGCAGGCGGTCGAGCACCTGAAGCACGCGTTTGCAGTTGCCCTGGACGTGGGGCGTGACGAGGACGCTGCGACCGCGGTCTCGTCGCTCGCGCAGATCCATCTGCGGACGGGCGACGCGAAGCGCGCCGAGGAGCAGGCGGTCCACGCGCTCGAGATCATCGGCGACCGCGAAGACATGCTCGACGAGGTGGGGAACGCCCGGCTCGTCCTCGGTCGTGCATTGCTGGCCCAGGACCGGCTCGACGAGGCCGAGGCCGCCCTCGCCGAGTCCGAGGACGCGTTCGCCCAGTTGTCGTCGGCGTCGCATCGCGCAGCCGCGTGGATCGCCCAGGGAGACCTGGCGGCCCGCCGCGACGACGAGCGGCGTGCCGCGGCTCTCTACCGCCAGGCAGCCGAAGCGCTCCAGGACTTCCGGTTCTAGGAAAGGAGGTGTTCTCTGTGGCAACCAAGTTCGCTCTGCTCCTTCGCCGGCGCAGCACGCTTTTCTTCGTGCTGTCCGTCGTCGCCGCCATCGCAGGCGCGGCGCACGGCCATGGCCATGGCCATGCGGGTCTCGGATTCTGGGACGGGCCTCTGTAGGAACGGTGTACGTCGCGTGCCGCTCAGCGGGGAGCCGGCAGCACGCTTCTGACTGTAAGACCCGGATCGCCGTCGCGTTTCGTTTCCAACGCTGACGACGCGGGCACGAGACGGCCGGATGGCCGAGTCGGGCAAGGTACGTCGCGCGCTCGAGGTGACGCGCGTCGCGCGGAGAACGCACCTCCTGCGGATCCTTCGCGAGGTCGGAGTCGTCGGCAATCGGCAGGCGACGCCCGAGGCAGCGATCCGCTTCCGCGAGGGGCTCGAGGAGCTCGGAACCACGTTCGTCAAGCTGGGGCAGCTCCTGTCGTCGCGGCCAGACCTGCTCCCGGATGTCTACATCGAGGAGCTGAGCACGCTGGTGGACGACGTCGCGCCGCTGCCGTTCCGTCCGCTGCGCGAGGTGATCGATCGCGAGATCGGGCTCGAGCACTTCACGTCGATCGACGAGGAGCCCGTCGCGACGGCGTCGATCGCGCAGATCCATTCCGGCCTGCTGAAGACCGGGCGCCGCGTCGTCGTCAAGGTGCGCCGGCCGGGCATCGTCGACCGCGTGCGGATCGACCTCGACCTGCTGCGGAAGAGCGCGTCGATCGCCGAGGGCCATTCGGGAACCGCGCGGCTCCTGCAGCTGAACGCGCTCGCCGACGAGCTCGAGCAGCACCTGATGGACGAGCTCGACTTCCGGGAGGAGGCGCACAACGCGGAGCTGATCGCGCAGGTGCTGTCCGAGTACCACGAGGACCTGTTCGTGCCGGCCGTGATCCACCCGTACGTGACGGAGCAGGTGATGGTGGTCGAGCTCGTCGACGGGGTGAAGGTGGCGGACGACGAACGGCTCACGCCCGAGCGGGCGGCGGAGCTCGCGCGCACCCTGTTTCGCGCGTACATCCGGCAGGTGGCCGTGAAGGGCGTCTACCACGCGGACCCGCACAGCGGGAACGTCCTCGTGACCGAGGAGGGCAGGCTCGCCCTCATCGACTTCGGGCTGATCGGCCGTCTCGACGACGACACCCGCACCTCTCTTGCCCTGCTCTTGCTCGCGATCGCACAGAACCGGGCGGACGACGTCGCCGACGTGATCCTGTCCCTCTCGCTCACGTCGATCGAGTCCGACGAGGCGGGCTTCCTCCATGCCCTGCGGCGGACGCTGCCGCGGTACCACTGGCGGCCGCTCAGCGGCATCCGCACCGGCGAGGCGCTCGCCGACCTGCAGCGGCTCTGCCTGCAGCACGGCATCGCGCTCCCCACGTCGTTCGCGCTCGTCGGCAAGACGCTCTCGCAGGCCGAGAGCATCGCCCGCACGCTCGATCCCGCACTCGACCCGGTGGCGATGATCCGCGAGGAGGGCCGGTCGGTGATGGCGCACGAGATCGAGCGCCGGCTCGAGCCGAACCAGCTCCTCGCGTTGACGTTCACTCAGCTGCAGCCGCTGCTGCGGCTGCCGCGCGAGATCGCGCAGACCGTCCACAAGGCGGGCACCCGGTCGCTGCGAATCGGCGTCGCGCCCACCGAGCTCGAGAACATCGAGCATCTGCTGCGGTCGACCGCGAACCGGATGGGCGCCGCGTTGATCATCGCGGCGCTGCTGATCTCGTCGGCGCTGATGGCGCCGGTCAGCCACGGTGTCGCGCTCGGCGGCTTCATCTGCGCCGGCGTGCTCGCTGTGTTCATGCTCTGGCGTATCGTTCGGACCCCCGGGCGCATGTAGCATCGGCGCCTTCTCGCAGATTGATCAGGAGGGAGCTCGATGAACGCCAACGGGTACGCCAAGGATGTCCTCGTCACGACCGACTGGCTGGCCGAGCATCTGGCCGACGACAACGTCGTTGTCGCCGAGGTGGACGAAAACACCGACCTGTACGACGAGGGTCACATCCCCGGCGCGGTCGAGCTGCACTGGCGCGACGACCTGCAGGACCCGCTCGAGCGCGACGTGATCTCGAGAAATGCCTTCGAGCAGCTGATGGCCGCGCGTGGGATCGCCAACGACACGACGGTGGTCGTGTACGGCGACAAGAACAACTGGTTCGCCGCGTTCGCCTACTGGTACCTCAAGGTCTACGGGCACGGCGACGTCCGGATCCTGGACGGGGGCCGGCAGAAGTGGATCGACGAGGGGCGCGAGCTCACGGCCGACGCGCCGCAGGCCCGGCAGGTGTCGTACACGGCGCAGGACCGGGACGAGTCGATTCGCGCGTACCGCGACTACGTGCGCGAGACGATCGATACGGGCGGCAAGTCGCTCGTCGACGTGCGCTCGCCGCAGGAGTACGCGGGCGAGCTGGCGGCGCCTCCGGGCTACGAGCAGGAGGGCGCGTCGCGGCTGGGCCACATCCCGACCGCGCTCTCGATCCCGTGGGCACAGGCGGTCTCGGACGACGGCACATTCAAGCCGGCCGACGCGCTTCGGGAGCTGTACGCCGCCAGGGGCGTGACCCCCGAGCGCGAGACGATCGCCTACTGCCGGATCGGCGAGCGCTCGGCGCACACGTGGTTCGTGCTCCACGAGCTACTCGGCCACGCGAACGTCCGAAACTACGACGGCTCCTGGACGGAGTGGGGCAACCTCGTCGACGTCCCCATCGAGAAGGGCGCCTGACGTCCTCGGGAGGCGGCCGCTCCTGCCCGGCGGAGCCGGGCTCCGCCGCCGCCTCCCGCCGAGAACATCAGCCCTGACCGAGTGTCTGAC
>JBOGZX010000334.1:0-11397 GCA_050697615.1 Gaiellaceae bacterium | reverse complement strand
GGGAATGGCTCCTCAAGGCTCCGACTCTGCAACGCAAGCTCGCGCTGACGGCGACGGTGCAGGACGAGGTGGGCCACGCGCAGCTGATCTACCGCGTCGCCGAGGACCTCGGCAAGCCGCGCGACGAGATGTTCGCCGACCTGATCTCCGGCAAGAGCAAGTTCCACAACGTCTTCCATTATCCGACGAGGACGTGGGGCGACGTGGGGGTGATCGCGTGGCTGGTCGACGCGGCGGCGATCATCTCCCAGAAGGCGCTCCTCAAATGCTCCTACGCGCCCTACGCGCGGATCATGAAGAAGATCTGCTGGGAGGAGTCGTTCCACATCCTCCACGGCCGTGACGTGGTGCTGGCGATGATGACCGGCACGGCCGAGCAGCGGGAGCTCGTGCAGGAGGCGGTCGACCGCTGGTGGGGGCCGCTGATGCAGTTCCACGGCAACCCGATCCCGCGCGACGTCGACCCGATGTACGTCTGGCGGATCAAGTCGCAGGGCAACGAGGAGGCGCGCCAGCAGTTCCTCGAGGGCTACGTCCCGCAGATCCGCGAGCTCGGGCTCACCGTTCCCGACCCGGCACTGCGGCGCGGCGACGACGGCGTCTGGACCTACAGCGAGCCCGACTGGGCCGAGCTGAAGTCGGTCGTCACCGGCCACGGCCCCCGCTCGCAGGATCGGCTGGCCTTCCGGCGCCGCTTCCTCGAGCAGGAGAAATGGGTGCGCGACGCCGTGCTCGCAGCCTGATGGTCTCGTGATGATCTTCGAGGTCTTCCGGCAGGAGAAGAAGGGGCAGGCGTTCGCGCACGCCGGCTCGGTCGAGGCGCCCGACGCCGCGTTCGCCGACACGTGGGCGCGCGAGCAGTACGGCCGGCGCGGCGAGTCGGCGGCGCTCTGGCTCGTCCCGCGCGCGTCGATCCATGCGATCACCGAGTGGGCCGACGAGTTCGACCTCAAGTACCGCCGCGTCGACGGCTACTCGATCAAGGCGAGACTGAAGGAGGCACGTGAACGCGTCGGCGCAGCGGCTCCTGAGCCTCGCTGACGACGAGCTGATCGTCGGCTGGCGCGACTCCGAGTGGACCGGCATCGCGCCCACGCTCGAGGAGGACGTGGCCTTCTCGTCGATCGCGCAGAACGAGATCGGGCACGCTCGCGCGCTCTACGAGCTGGCGGCGGCCGAACTCGGAACCGACGCCGACTCGCTGGCGTTCGACCGCCCGCCGGACGAGTACCGGTGCGCGCCGCTCGTCGAGCTGCGCCTGCTCGAATGGGCGCACACGATCGCCCGGCGGTACCTGTACGAGCAGGCGGACCGCGTGCGCATCGAGGCGCTGAAGGCCTCCGACGACGCCGAGCTCGCAGGCCTTGCGGCAAAGATCGACCGCGAAGAGGTCTACCACCGGCTGCACGCCGAGCTGTGGGCGGAGCGGCTGCAGGACGAGCCGCGCTTCCGCGAGGCGGTCGACGAGCTGTGGCCGTACGCGCTCGGCCTGCTCGAGCCCGAGCTGCGTCCCGAGCTCGCACGGCGGGTCGGACGACCGGCAAGTAACAGTCTGTTACAAGCTCACGAGCGCGGTTCGCATACGGCGGAGCTGGCGGAGCTGTGGGACGAGATGACCGAAGTGCGGCGGTCGATTCCCGGTGCCACATGGTGAGCGCAGAGACGGTGACGGCGGAGCAGGTCTGGGCGGCACTGGGGCAGGTTCCCGATCCGGAGATCCCCGTCGTCTCGCTGGTCGACCTCGGCGTGATCCGCCGGGTGGCGGTCGACGGCCCGCGGATCCGGATCGAGCTGACGCCGACGTTCCTCGGCTGCCCGGCGCTCGAGGCGATGCGGCGTGCGCTGGAGGCGAAGGTCGCCGAGCTCGGCGCCGAGCCGGACGTCGTCGTCGTCTCGGACGACTCCTGGTCGACCGACCGGATCTCCCCCGCAGGCCGCGAGAAGCTGCGCGAGGCGGGCTTCGCCCCACCGGCCCCGCGCGCCGCGGGCGCCACCACCCTCGTGCAGCTCCGCTCGAAGGCGTTCCGCTGCCCCTACTGCGGCTCGACCGAGACGCGCCTCGAGAACATCTTCGGCCCCACGCCGTGCCGCTCGATCCGCTGGTGCGAGAGCTGCCGCCAGCCGTTCGAGCAGTTCAAGACGATCTGAGATCGACGACAACGCCTCGTACCGGAGTCGTCGCCCCTTCACGCGTGTTCGACGGCGGCCGGGAATCCGTCTCCGTCGATGAACTGACGCTGGAAGATCTCGAACGTCAGCAGCATGCCGAGCGCCCTCGTGCGCGACCCCCGTCCCATGTCGGTTTGCTCGATCAGCCTGCGGACGGGCTCGCGGCGCAACTGGCCGCGGTCGAGCGTACGGTCCTCGAGGAGCAGATCGAGCAACGGTCGGCTCTCTCGCGCCAGGTCGAGGCCGTAGTCGCCGATCGTGCCCCGGTTGCGTCGTCGGGCGAACAGCACGGTCGGGGAACGCCGCACCCGATCCTTCGCGTTCGGAAGCCGACCGATCGCACCCGCCGTGCTGAGATAGAGGCGTTGCAGCCGGCCGTCCCGACGAAGCCGTTCTGGCAGGCGCGAGCACATGTCGAGCAGCGCGTGGTCGTCGTACGGGTCGCGAACCGAAAGATCGTCGGTGACCAGTTGCGCGCCCGGCCAGAGCTTGACCGAATGCGTGTTGTAGATCATCTGATGCACGCGAAGGCCGGGCTCGCCGGTCTCACGGCCCAGCGCCTCGGCGAGCCCCGAGCGTGCGCGATCCCGAAGCTCCCCTTCGAATCGAGGCTCGAAGATCCGTTGCCCGAGCTCGTCGCCTACACAGAGGGCGCGCGATCGGTGCAGGCTCTCCGGGTCCGCGCCGATCTCGAGTTGGCGACGGTTGTAACCGTCTCGAACGCCGTAGTCACCTCCGAAACCCATCAGGACCGCACGGCGATCGTCCAGCGGCCGGAGAGCGCGCAGGGCGAGTTGATGGACGTGAAAGCACCGGATGTGGCCCTCGCTGATCCAGACCGTCTCCGCCGCTCCACGTGAGATGAACCCCGGCTCGAGCGGTAACACCCTGTGAGAGATTCCCGCTTCTTTCGCAACGGCGGCGGCCAGTTGCACATCGGCGCTTGTCGGGGTTCCGTACGTTGCCGCCTGTACCGAGTGCGTGACCCGTCCCGCCGAGACGACGAGGCAGCGCGAGTCGAGGCCGCCGCTCAGCGCGAGAGCGGCGTCCGGCGTGAGACGACGCGCGACGGAGGACTCGAGCAACGAGCCGAAGTCCGCAACCCACTTCTGTTCGTCGCCGACGGGCGCAGGGTCGAGCGTGTACTGCCAGTAGCGGGCCGTATGCTCGGGTCCGCTCCGGCCGAGGATCGTGGTGCTCCCGCCCGGAAGTCGCCGAATCCCCTCGAGCGGCGTTCGTGGATCGAAGAGGTGCTCGTAGGCAAGCAATTCGCTCCATGCCTGGACGTCCAGGGCGGCCGGGACCCCGGCTGCCAGCAGCCCCTTGAGCTCTCCGGCAACGATGACACCCGCTCCAAGTGACGCCCAGTAGAGCGGTATGCGGCCCGCCCGATCACTGATCGCAACAAGGCGCCCGCGCACGGCATCCCACAGGCACGCTGCGAAACACCCTTCCGGTGGGGTGAACGTCCCGACGGAGGCCGTCCATGCGGAGACGAGCCGCTCCGCCGCCAGGGTGCCGGAAAGCACCGTGTCGTCCGAGACGAGCTCACCGTGAAAGGCGCAGCAAATTCCGGTGACCGGATCGGTGAAGACACCGCCACGGCCGCCCACGTACGCAACCACGGCTTCGCCTCCGGCATCGGCTTCGACCTCGAATCGATGCGATCGCCGGCGGCGCATCGGCCTGCTCGCGCGCTCGACGACACTTCGCCCCCCGGCCACGCCGAGGGTTGCGATGATCCCCGCCACCAGGGACGCACACTACAGGATGTTCTGTCGAAAAAGGCACCAAATCCTGCCTGAATCGTGCTACACCTGGAAGGGCACGTGGGGTTTCGTAGGGGTCACCTGGCGCTCGTCGCCACGCTCGCTGTCGCTGCCGTCGGCACCTCTGCCGCCTCCGGCGCCTCGCTGCGCGTTCTGATCCGACACACGCCGAACATGACGGACTCGAACCGCACAGCGCGGACGATCTCGGGCATCGTCATCCACTCGACCGAGGGTCGCTTCGTCGGCTCGGTCCGGTTCCTGCAGCGGGCGCACACACGCGGATCGGCCCACTTCGTCGTCTCGCGCACCGGGCAGATCGTGCAGCTCGTGCCCGTCACCGACGTCGCGTGGCACGCCGGCAACGCCTGGTGGAACCTGCACTCGATCGGGATCGAGCACGAGGGCTGGGCCGACCGCGGCGGCTTCACGACGGCCGAGTACCGCGCGTCCGCGAAGCTCGTCGCGTACCTCGCGCACCGCTGGGGGATCCCGCTCGACCGCAAGCACATCATCGGCCACTACCAGGTGCCGAACCCGAACCATCCGGGCCGCTTCGGCGGTGTCTCCGGGCACACCGATCCCGGCCCGTACTGGAAGTGGGGGGAGTACATGCGGCTCGTCCGCTACTACTCGAGGCACCCGGTTCTGCCGCACTTCGTGAAACACATGACGCTGCACGACTCGCTGCCCGCCGGAGGGCTTCCGGCCGCGGCGACGCCGAGCGCGCCGCGGCGCTCGACCGTCGAGCGCGGCGCGGCGGTGAAGGGCAAGGCGCTGTGGTGGTCCGGCATCGACGCCTACCGGCGGTCGAGCCGCCACATCTACAAGGTCGACTTCATCGTCGACGGCAAGCTCCTCTACACCGACCACACCTGGCCGTACTCGTTTCACCGCACCGTCGGTTGGGACTCGCGCACCGTCGCGAACGGCAGCCACATGCTCGTGGTCCGCTCCTACGGCACCCACCACTACCGCGTGCGCAAGAGCGTCCCGATTCGCGTGGTCAACCCGCCGATGCACGTTGACGTCACCGGCGCCGTCCCGGACGGCACGGTCGCGGGAAGGCTCTCGCTCGACGTGAAGCCGAGCGAAGATGCGGAGCGCGTCGTGCTGTACGCCGACGGGAAGCCCGTCAGCCGCGACAGCTCGGCGCCGTACGAGCTCAGGTGGGACACGCTCGGGGCCGCCGAGGGGTCCCACACCCTCGACGTGTACGTCGTCGGCACCCACGGCCACCGTGCCACGGTCGACCTTCCGGTCGTCGTCGCGAACTCCCCGGACTACCCGCCGGTGCTCTCCGGCGACTGGCTGGACCACCCGCTGATCCCCACGTACGGCCTCGAGAGCGCCGCACGGTAGAGTCACGCCGTGGCTCACGTGCGGATCCTCTACTGCCCCGTCTGATCGGGCTATGACCGCCGGGCCGCGAGTCTCGTGGCCGAGATCAACGGGACAGGGCACAGCGCGGAGATGTCGCCGGGCGTGGAGAGCCAGTTCGACGTCGAGGTCGACGGCAGGCTGGCGTTCTCGAAACGGCAGGTGGGGCGCTTCCCCGAGCTCGCCGAGATCCTGGCCGAGCTCGTGTAACACAGCGTCAACGTGAGCTCGGATTCGCCGCGCTACGCTCGCGCGGATGCGCGCGCTGGCGCCCCTCCTCGTGATCGTGCCGCTCACGGCAGTCGCCTGCGGCGGGTCCGCGGCGAGGTCGCCGTCCTCGACGACGCGTCCGCCGCCGAGCATGTCGTCCTACGTCGCCGCCGGAAACAAGGTCTGCATCGAAGCTGACCGCCGCATCTTCGAGATCGGTCCCTTGAGCCGCGATCCGAAGGGTTGGGCGAAGACCGCTGCGGCCGCGCGTCTCGCCATTGCGCAGATGCGCAAGGTGACACCGGCGCCGCAGCGCCATGCCACATTCGACGCGATGCTCCGCGCCGCGCGGTCGCTGATCCGCGCGATCGAGCGGGTTCACGGCGCGCTCGTCAGGTCCGACATCGACGATGCGGCGGCCGCGCAACGCACGGCGGCGCACCTGCAGAACAGGGTGCACCGGGCCGCGCGGGCGGCCGGGCTGACGTTCTGTCAGCAGGCGCTGACGAACTGGCCGGCCTGACCTCCGCCGCCGGACAGGTCTGGCCGGCGTTCGCCCTCGTCACGGGACTGCTGCTCGTCGGCGTGGTCGCCGAGCGGGACGGCCTCTTTCGCGCCGCCGGCGGCCTGCTCGCGCGGCTCCCGCTCGGAGGCCGGTCGCTGCTCGTGGTGGCGTTCGCGCTCGTCGCGCTCGTCACCGCGATCCTCAACCTCCACACGTCGGTGTTCTTCCTCACGCCCGTCCTCGTGCACCTGGCGCGGCGGCGCGGCCTCGACGAGCGCGGGTTCCTCTACGGCGCCGTCTTCATGTCCAACTCCGCCTCCCTGTTCTTGCCCGGGTCGAACCTGACGAACCTGATCGTGCTCCACGGCGAGCACGTCTCAGGCGCCACGTTCTTCGCCCGCACGTGGGCCGCGGCGCTCGCGGCGGCCGTCTCCACCGCGGCCGCGCTGCTTCTGATCTTCTGGAGGCCGCTCGGCGGCCACGGCCGGAGGGCACCCGACGGCGCGCCGTTCCGGATCGGCGTCGGCGCGGCCGCCGTGACGCTTTCGGCCGTGCTGGTCCTGGTTCTCCGTTCGCCTGCGCTGCCGGTTCTCGGAGTCGGGATCGTCGCGATCCTCGTCTCGCGCCCCGGGCTCGCACGCGTGACGGCAGCGGTCGACGTCCGGGTGCTGGGGCTCCTGTTCGCGTTGGCGGTCGGCCTGGGTGCGCTCGGGCGCGCCTGGCACAGCCCGGCATCGCTCGTCGACGAGGCGGGCCGGCCGGTCACGGCCGGCCTCGCCGCCCTGGCGTCCGTGCTCGTGAACAACCTGCCGGCGTCGGTCCTCCTGACGCCGTCTCCGCCCGTGCACGCACGGGCGCTCCTGCTCGGCCTGAACCTGGGCCCGAACCTCGCCGTCACCGGGTCGCTGTCGGCGCTGCTCTGGCTGCGCGTCGCCCGGTCGCTCGGCTGCAAGCCCTCCGTCGCCGCCTACTCGCAGATCGGCGCGGTGCTCGTACCGGTGTCGCTGGCCGCCGCACTCGCCGCGAGCTACGTCTCGTAGCCGCTCGCGAGCGAGGGATAGCTGTCGGTGAGCAGCAGCAGGTACGCGTAGGTCTGCGCCTGGTAGCGGACGCAGTAGGCGCCGAGACCCTGGAATCCGACCGGCACGCGCCCCACGGCGAGCGCGACGAACCATGACAGGACTCCCACGACGGCCAGCACGATGCCGAGCACGTACGCGAACACGAGTGCGGGCACCGCGAGCGGCAAGCGGAAGCCGATCGCCCAGCGCGACTGCGTCACCGGCGGCGAGAGGCAGAGGTCGACCGGGTAGGCGCCCTCCCGACCCCTGAAGCGCGGGTACGGGTCGGCGAGCAGGAACACGTACGCCGAGACGTGGGCGGAGTAGCGGACGTAGCGCGCGAGCCAGTCGTGCACCGCGTCGGACGTACGCCCACGCGCCAGCGCGGCGAACCAGTTGACGATCCCGACGAGCGCCGCCACCAGCCCCCAGTAATAGACGAGGTAGAGATGCGGCAGCGCGAGCGGGAGCCGGAGGAACGTCGTCAGCCGCCAGCGCCGCCGGTCGTCGTCGTTGCGCAGCGTCACGGGATGTGTCCGCTCGACGTCCCGGCCGGTGAAGATCGCGTCGCGCTTCTCGAGGAACGCCGCCACACCCTCCCGGAAGTCGTGCGTGCGCGTCAACTCCGCCTGCGTGACCGCCTCCAGCTCGAGCTGTTGCTCGAACGCCGTCGTCTCGGCCGCGTCGAGCAGCCGCTTCGTCTGCCCGACCGCGCGGGTCGGCATCGCGGCGAAGAGCTGCGCCACCTCGTGCGCGCGGTGCGGCAGCTCGCCGGCGGCGACGACCTCGGAGACGAGCCCCCACGCACGCGCCTCCTCCGCGTCGAGCCGCCTGCCGGTGGAGAGCCACTCGAACGCACGGGACGTCCCGAGCAGGCGGCGGACGAGCCACGTGCCGCCGGAGTCGGGGACGAGCCCGATGTTCACGAATGCCGGCACGAAGCGGGCGGAGTCGGCGGCGAGCCGCACGTCGCAGGCGAGCGCGAGCGACAGTCCGGCGCCCGCCGCGGCGCCGTTCACGGCCGCGATCACCGGCTTCTCGAGCGTGCGGATCGCCGTCACCGTGCGGTGGTAGTTCAGGCGCAGGTTCTCCGCCACGTCACCGGCGCCGGCCGAGAACTCCTGCAGGTCCTGACCGACGCAGAAGCCCTTGCCCGCACCCGTGAGCAGGACCGCGCGCACGGACGGGTCGGCCGCCTGCCTCAGAGCGTCCTGCAGCCCCCGGTGGACCGCCCGGTTGAGCGCGTTCAGCACGTCGGGACGGTTGAGCGTGATTATCAGCACCGCGCCGTCCCGCGTGAGTTCGACCTCGGCCACCTCGGGCCAGTGTAGTGCCGCGACCGGCAACATTTTGCCGGGCGATGTTGCCGGCCGCGCCACTAGAGTCCGCCCCGGTGGATCTCTACGCCGACTACCCGAGCCTCGAGCTCGACCGGCCCGAGCCGGGGGTGCTGCGCCTGACGCTGCGCACGGCCGGGCGCCTGAACGCCGTCGGCGGCGCCATGCACGGCGAGCTCGCGGCGGTGTGGCGGACGATCGGCGACGATGTCGAGACGCGTGCGGTGATCGTGCGCGGCGCCGGCGGAGCGTTCAGCGCGGGCGGCGACCTCGACCTCGTGCTCGAGATCGCAAATGACGCCGCGACGCGCCTGCGCGCGTTCCACGAGGCGCGCGACCTCGTCTACAACATCGTCAACTGCCCGAAACCGATCGTCTCGGCGATCACCGGGCCCGCCGTCGGCGCGGGTCTCGCCGTCGCCTTGCTCGCCGACATCTCGGTCGCGACGCCAGAGGCGAAGATCGTCGACGGGCACACGCGGCTCGGAGTCGCGGCGGGCGACCACGCCGCGATCGTCTGGCCGCTGCTCTGCGGGCTCGCGAAGGCGAAGTACCACCTGCTGCTCTGCGAGCCGCTCGACGGCGCCGAGGCGGAGCGGATCGGGCTCGTGTCGCTGTGCGTGCCGGAGACGGAGCTGGAGGAGCGTGTCCTCGCCATCGCGAGGCGGCTCGCACAGTCGTCGCAGGCCGCCGTGCGCCACACGAAGCTCGCGCTCAACAACTGGCTGCGTACGGCCGGTCCTGCGTTCGACGCGTCGCTCGCGCTCGAGTTCCTCGACCTGGCCGGGCCGGACGTCCACGAGGGCGTCGCGGCCGTACGCGAGAGGCGGAAGCCCTCTTTCTAGTCGAGCTCCGCGAACTCGACCGTCGGCCGCGGGAAGCCGCGGTCGCGCGCGTCGCGCCCGGTCGCCGCGAACTCGTCGCTCCGGGTCGCCGTCGCAAACGCGCCGCGGTCGGCGAACTCCCACTCCGCGTAGTAGCGATGCGCAGGCTCGCCGCCCGGCGCTCCGAACACCGTTCCATGTCTGAACGTACCGCCCGGGACCCGCCGGCACAGCTCGGCGTGCTCGGCGTATTGCGTCGCGTCCGGTTCCTCGCCGTACAGTACGAGCACTCTGACCACGTTCCACCCCTTCGTCGGAGAGAGAGGAGCCTAAGCATGGCAGGAACCGCCGTTCGCTTCGCGCCGGTCGCGGCCGTTTGACCTCGGCGGCGGTCGCGCTCGCGGTGATCGCCGGTCTGGCGGGCTCCCTTCAGGTGGCCGTGATGGGCCGCTTCGGCGGGCGGATCGGGGTCCTCGAGGCGCTCACCTTCTCGACCGCGGTGCAGCTCGCCCTCTCGCTCGCGATCCTCGTCGCCGCCCGTGCCGGCTTCGGCGGTCTCGGCGGGGCGGTGCGGGCGCCGGCCTGGATGTGGCTCGGGGGCCTGATGGGCCTGACGGTCGTCGGGGCGATCACGTTCGCTCAGCCGCGGATCGGGGCGACGGCGACGATCGGAATCCTGATCGCGGGACAGCTCGTGATGGGCGCGGCGATCGACCGGTGGGGTCTGTTCGGGGTCGAGCGGATCGGGATCTCGGCGCCGCGGGCGGTCGGGATCGTGCTCCTGGGAATCGGCGCCGCCCTCTCGCTCGTTCGCTGACGAGTGAGCCCGCACTCGAGAATCTGGGCCGTCCTGGTCACGGTGTACGTGCTGTGGGGGTCGACCTACCTCGGCATCGCGATCGCGGGCGAGACGATCCCGCCGCTCTTCGCCGCGTCCACGCGCTTCATCGCGGCGGGCGGGCTGATGGCGATGATCGTGCGGCTGCGCGGCGGCTCGCTGCGGATCTCGGGCCGCGCGCTCGGATCGTGCATCGTGATCGGCTGCCTGCTGCCGGGCGCGAACGCGATCCTGTTCTTCGCCGAGCGGAACGTCCCGACCGGACTCGCCTCGCTGATCATCGCGTCGGTGCCGCTGTGGGTGGTCCTGCTGCGGCTCGCCGGGCGCGAGCGGCTCCCGTGGCCGGCGCTGGCGGGCGTGGGCGTCGGCTTCGCCGGCGTCGCCGTGCTTGCGCACCCGTCGGGCGGCGCGACGTACGGGGGCATCGGGCTGTGCGTGCTGTCGGCCGTGATGTGGTCGATCGGCTCCGTCCTGTCCGCGCGCGTGGCGATGCCCGAGGACCCGTTCGCGGCGACGGCCTACGAGATGCTCGCGGGCGGGTTCGTGATGCTGCCGGTCTCGGTCTTCACGGTGCATCACTTCGCGCCGTCGGTCGGGTCGATCGCCGGCTGGGTCTACCTCGTCACCTTCGGCTCGGTCGTCGGGTACACCGGCTACGTCTGGCTGCTCGCGAACGCGCCGCTCGGCCTGGTCTCGACGTACGCCTACGTCAACCCGATCGTGGCGATCGTGCTCGGGGTGCTGTTCCGCGGCGAGCACCTGACACTGCTGCTGCTGGTCGGCGCCGCGATCGTCGTCGCGTCCGTTGCGATCGTCGTCCGCCAGGAGCCCGCGGTGCCGGCACAGGTCGAGGAGACGGTGCACTGACGACGTGATGCTTCAGAGGCAGATGTCGTCGGGCGAGACGGGTACGCGCGTCAGCGGACGCCCGGTCGCCGCGCGCAGCGCGGAGACGACGGCGGCGGTCGAGACGACCGTCGGCGGCTCGCCGACGCCCTTCACGCCGTAGGGCGCGTCGGGCTCGGGATCCTCGATCAGCACGGACTCGACCGGCGGCATGTCGAGCGCCGTCGGGATCAGGTAGTCGGTGAAGCTCGCGTTCGTGATCAGGCCGTCCCGCGTCTGGATCTCCTCCATCAGCGCAAGGCCGAGGCCCTGCGCGGTGCCGCCTTCGATCTGGCCCTCGACGGATCGCGGATCGACGGCCTTGACGACCTCCTGCACCGCCCCGATCCACACAACGCGCGTCAATCCGAGCTCGACGTCGACCTCGACGACGACCTTCATCGCGCACACGCCGAAGG
>JBOGZX010000333.1:0-1592 GCA_050697615.1 Gaiellaceae bacterium | reverse complement strand
AACCCGAGCCGGTCCGTCGTCGTCGCACGCACGTTCACCTCGCCGCCCCCGAGCGCGTCCGAGAGGCGCCCCCGCATGCGGTCGCGGTGCCGGGCGATTCTCGGCTCCTCGCCGACGAGGACACAGTCCGCGTTCACGAGCGTCCAGCCCGCCTCGCGCACCTGCCGGTAGGCCTCCCGCAGCAGGTCGAGGCTGTCGGCGCCGTGGAAGCGCTCGTCGCCCGACGGGAACAGCGAGCCGATGTCGCCGAGCCCGGCCGCGCCGAGCAGGGCGTCGACCAGCGCGTGGGCGAGCACGTCGCCGTCGGAATGGCCCGCCAGCCCGCGCGGATGCTCGAGCCGCACACCGCCGAGCACGAGCGGCACGCCGTCGGAGAACGCGTGCGCGTCGACGCCGATCCCGACGCGGAAGCTCACGAAAGCACCGCCGGCAACTCGTCGAGCGAGCGGATCCCGACCGCCCCGGGCGGCGGCTCCTGCAGATACCCCCACGGGCCGCGCCGGATGTGCACCGCGACCATGCCTGCGCGAAGCGCCGGCGCGACGTCGTTGTCGACGCGATCGCCCACGTACGCGATCTTCTCAGGCGCGCAACCGATCTCGCCGGAGACGCGCGCGAAGAACTCGGGGGAAGGCTTGTGCACGCCCCAGCCGAACGAGGTCGCGATCAGGTCGACGTCGATGCCGCAGCCGGCGAGATCCTCCGCCGCCCGTTCGGGCTGATTGCCGGCGAGCCCGACGAGGAGCCCGGCCGCCCGCAGGCGCTGCAGGCACGGGAGGGCGTCGGGGTAGAAGTCGCGCGGCTCGATCGCCGGCGAGTCGACCCCGGCGACGCCGAGCAGCCCCCACACCTGGCGATGGTCCGCCTGCCGCTCGGCGAGGCCGCCGAGGACCCCGAGCAGCGTGAACGCGGGCACGTCTGCACGCCTGGCGACGTCGAGCCAGGCGCGTGTCTCGTCGACGAGCGTCTCGCCGACGTCGAGGACGACAGCCTCTACAGCCATGCCGCCACACGCTCGAGGTCGGCCCGCGTCGTCACCTTGATCAGCCGCTCGTCCCCGGCTACGACCCGGATGCGCCCGCCGATCGCCTCCACCAGCGCCGAGCAATCCGTTGCTTGTAACAGACTGTTACTTTTGTTCTCGAGCGCCGTTCGCAGGGCCGGAGCGGTGAACGCCTGCGGCGTCTGCACCGCGACGAGCTCCGCTCGCGGCAGTGTCTCCGCGACGACCCCGTCCAGCACGCGCTTGACGGTGTCCGCAGGCGCCAGGGCGGGCACCGCACCGTCGAACCCCTCGCCGAGCGCGCCGATCAGCCGGGCGACGACCTCCTCCGGCAGCAGCGGACGCGCCGCGTCGTGTACGAGGATCACCGACGCCTCGTCCGGCACCTCCGCAACGCCCGCCCGCACGGATTCGGTGCGCGTCGCCCCGCCGGGGACGCACGCGCTGACCTTCGACGCGCCGATCTCCTCGGCCAGCAGGATCGCCGGCTCCTCCCAGTCGGGCGGAGCGACGAGCACGACCGCGTCGATCCAGTCGCACTGGTCGAGGCGGCGCAGCGGCTCCGCGAGCAGGGGGAGGTCGCCGAGGC
>JBOGZX010000332.1:0-15259 GCA_050697615.1 Gaiellaceae bacterium | reverse complement strand
CGCCGAGGTGCTCGGTCATGCGCGGGTCGCCCATCAGTCGCTCCAGCAGCGGCAGGTCGCCGCTGCTCCAGGACTCGAGCAACACGGTTGCGCTCACGACGCACAGATAGTAACCGCCTCGATCCTGTGATCGTCGCTGTCGAAACCACGTATCGGACCGAGACCGTCCAGTCGATCGCGTCTCTGCCATCGACGCTGGGGAGTGCGTAGCCCGATGAGCTTTTGCGGAGCCCTCCGGTGGGCGCGCCCGATCAGTGCGCGCGGTGGGGAGAGATCATGTTCATGATCCGCACGCGACGGGCGCAGTCCGGACGGTCGGCGAGGGCTCGGTTCCGGTAGGGCTCGAGGACGGCGGCAAGGGCTGAGGTCACCTTTCGGGCTTCCTCGGCGGTCAGCCAGAGGTCGGCGTTGGCGAGGGCGGCGACGTCCTGCCATTCTTCGGGTTCCTCGCGTTCGGTCGCGACGAACGCCTCCGCCACCCTCCGGCTGCTGTCGATGAACGCCAGGCCGACGGCGGCCGTCGCGGCCGCCCCGGCAGGGGTGGACGTGTCGAGGTCGAACTGCGCCCGGCGGTCGGTTGCCCGCCACGGTCTCTCCCGTCCGTCCGTCCGGGCGGGGGCGGGCTCGGCGAAGTCGTAGCGCTCCAGCAACTTGAGGTGATATGCGGTCGCGCTCGGGCTCAACCCGGTGAGCTCGGCGCACTCGGTCGCCGTCAACTCGTCGCCCGACGCGAGCGCGTCGATGATCGCCATCCGGGCCGGATGCGCCAGCGCCCGGATGTCGCGGGGATCCCGCACCCGCAGGGTGTTCTCGTGACGCGGCCGAACCTGGGGGGCCGGCGGCTCCTCGCTCGCGGCCGGGCGCGACCGCTGCTGACCTCTGCGGGACGACCGATCGGCGGGCATCGGCTCGAAGCGTAGCCCTTGACAGCAAGAATGTTAAGCGGATACTGTTCAGTTAATGCTGAACATTGGACAAGGCCGTCGCGACCTGATCGTCTCGCTCGTGGGGCGGATGGTGTCGTGGTTCGGCGACGGGGTGGCCCTCGTCGCCCTCGCCCTGCGCCTGCAGGCGGACGGCGCCCATCCTTACGAGGTTGGGTTGCTGCTGGCCGCCGGGGTGATCCCGCAGTTGCTGCTCGCCCGCCCGATCGGGCACCTCGTCGACACCCACGACTCCCGGCTCCTGCTTGTCGTGGGCGGCATCGCCGAGGTGGCGACCACGATCCCGCTGATCTTCCTCCATTCGGTCGTGCCGATCGTGCTGCTGGTCGCCGTGCTCGGCGGGGCCGCGTCGCTGACCGGCGCCACCTGGTCGGCACTCATCCCCCGAGTGGTCGGCGAGGACCACCTGCCCGAGGCCGTCTCGGCCCAGCAATCCCTGAACATCCTCGTCCTCGTCGGCGCTCCCGCCGTCGGCGGGCTGCTCGCCGGGACGTTCGGCACGGGCCTGCCGGTGACCGTCGACGCCGCCACCTTCGTGGTCGTGACCCTCGCCGCCGCCCTCGTCCGCACCCGCCGGATGCCCGAGCGGTTTCCCACCCCGGACGAGCCGAGCCGGGTCCAGAGCGGATTCGCCATCCTTCGCGCGGACGGGGTCCTCGCCCCCCTCCTCGCCGGCGTGGCGGTCGTCCTTCTCCTGGTCGGGATGGTCGACGTCGTGCTGGTGTACCTCGTCCGCGACACGCTCCACGCCGCAGGCGTCTGGTACGGCGCGGCCGAGGCCTCCTGGATGGCCGGCATGGTGGCCGGAGCGCTCGGGGCGGCTCGCGTCCGGAGCGAACGAGGGCAGGTACACGCCACGATCGCCGGAGCAGCCGTGGCATGCAGCGCGGTGGCCGCGTTCGCCGTCGCGCCGACCGTGGCGATCCTCGTGCCCCTCTCCGTGCTCGGCGGTATCGGGAACGGCTACGCCGGATCCTGCCTGTCCACCCTGCTCATGGCCCGCACTCACGACAGCGCACGCGGCCGCGTGTCCGCAGCTGCAGGTGCGGTCTTCGGCGGCGCGCAGGGCACCTCGCTCCTGCTCGGCGGCGTCGTCGCAATCGTGCTCTCACCACGCGCGATCTACGCAGTCGGCGGCTTGCTCGGGCTGGCCGCCGCCGGACTCCTCGCTGTCGGTCCTACTCGGACGATCCAGCCGGGTGGCGCGCCTGAACCGCGGGCGCCCGGGCGCGGCCGTCTCGTCCGGGTGGCCGCACGCCCGGCGCGTCGCCCGTAGAAGCCCGCACCGCCAATCCGGTCCGCCGCCGACGCGGCCGGCCCGGGAAACACGGCAGGATCGAGGCAGACGAAAGGAGATTCCATGAACACCATCGTTCTCGCGACCGACGGCTCGCCGTCATCCGCGAAGGCGGCCGCGACCGCGATCGAGCTCGCGCAGGCGACGGGAGCGCCGCTGCATGTCGTCACGGCATGGTCGATTCCGGCATCCGCGTTCGGATACGGGGGCTTGACGGCGTTTCCGGAGCTCGGCGACGCCGAGCGGGAACGGGCCGAGACTGCCGCAGACGCCGCCGTGGAGCAGGCGGAGGCCGCCGGACTCTCGGTGAGGCGCGAGGTGGGCGAGGGGAATGCCGTCGACGTGATCTGCGCCGCCGCCGAGCGTCACGACGCGGGTCTTATCGTGATCGGCGCGCACGGCTGGGGCGCGCTCGCCCGGCTCGTGTTCGGCAGCGTCTCGACCGGCGTCCTCCACCGCGCGACGCACCCGGTGCTGGTCGTCCGCGGCGCCCAGGCCGACGCCGCGAAGGCTGAGTCGACCGCCTGACGGCCGGGAGACCGCGCCCGAGTTGTAGACTTCAAATAGAGACGTTTTCACTGATGCGCGACAGCAAAAAGACGGAAGGAGCTGGTCTTATGCCGATCGACCCCGATCGCAGCCTCGCCGAGCTGGTGCTCGAGCGACCTTCCTCTGCGCGCGTCCTCGCGCGACTCGGCCTCGACTATTGCTGCGGCGGGAGGAGCAGCCTCGCCGACGCCTGCCGCGAGCAGAATCTCGACGCGGCGACGGTGGTCGTCTTCCTCGAGCACGAGTTCGAGCCGGTCGCGGTCGAGGAGACGAACTGGGCGCTGGCGCCGATCGCCGATCTCTGCGCGCACATCGTCGAGGCGCATCACGCACGGCTGCGCTGGGACCTGCCGCGGGTGAGCGAGCTGGGGGCGCGGGCGGCCTCGGTGCACGGCGACGCCTTGCCGGAGCTACACGACCTGCACGAGGAGTTCGAGGAGCTGCGCGCCGAGCTCGAGGAGCACATCGCAGACGAGGAGCGGACGTTGTTCCCGGACCTTGCCGCGGGAGGCTCGCTCGGCCGCGGCGAGCTCGAGCGGCTCCGGCACGAGCACGACGGGACCGGCGCGCGGCTGCGGCGTCTGCGCGAGCTCGCCGGCGACTACGACACGACCCAGGCGCTGTGCAACACGCATCGTGCGCTGTTGGAGGGCCTGCATGGGCTCGAGCTCGACCTGCATCAGCACGTGCACGAGGAGAACAACGTGCTCTTCCCGCGTGCCCTCCGCGCCCGCGGCTAGCCCGCGTCAGCCCGCGGATAGCCCTCAGTCGCCCACGCGGATAGCCCTCAGTCGCCCAGCTGACCTGCCGGCTGCTTCACGCGGGCAAGGGCAGGTCTCCCGCGTCGTCGGCGGGCGAGGGCCGCGGAGCCGATCGTCGCCGGCAGGAAGAGCCCGATCGCGGTCGCACTGACGAGGCCGCCCCAGCGCGCCGCCTGGAAGCGGCCGGCGAGGTCGCCGCCGATCCGCAGCGCGAGGCCGACGTGGAGCACGACGAGGTGGACGTAGAAAAACCGGCGGAAGGGGATAGCGATCCCGAGCACGCCGGGAAAGATGACCGGCGCGTGGCCGAAGATCATCGAGAAGATGAAGCCGAGAAAGAGCGCGTGCAGCTCGGCGTCGTGCGCGAACCCGGCGACCGCGGCGCCGTCGCGAACCCAGAGGACGCCGCCGACGGCGAGCCAGACGTAGCCCGGCAGGAGCGCGAGCGCGACGAAACGGGGCAGCCCCGGCCGGCGAACGGTGCGCCGCGCGATGTCGTAGTGGGCGAGCCAGAGCGCGTAGCCCGCGAGCGCGACCCCCGCCACCCGGATGCCAGCTCCGGTGTCGGCGGCCGAGAGCGCGAGCCCTGCGACGAGGAGGAGCGTCAGCGCGGCGAAGATCAGGCGACCGACGGCGGTCAGGCGCCCCATCGCCGCCAGCTCGAGCCGTTCGCCGACGATCGTCAACACGAGGAAGCCGGCCCACCACGGCACCACCTGCACGAGCGCGTCGCCGTGCAGCCAGAGCGCGTCGCCGGCGACCCACAGCAGCGCCCCGAGCGCCAGGGTCGCCGCCGGCGCCGTCGCATGCGCGTGCAGGATGACGGCGAAAAGCGAGACGAGCACGCAGCCGGCGAGTAGCAGCACGAGCTCGCCCGCTCCCTGCCGGACGCCCGCGAACAGCAGTCCGGCGCCCGCGATCGGGGCGGCGGGCGCGAGATAGCCCCAGCTGCGCCGCAGCGCGACGGCGCGCTCGAGTGAGATGACGGTGCCGAGGAAGCCGAATACCATCAGCGGTCCGTGCAACTCGATCAGGTTGGCCCGACCCTCGGGCAGGCTCCAGCCGAAGCGCAGGAGGCCCGCCCAGACTCCGCAGAAGAGCGCCGCGAGCCCGAGCGCGAGCAGCGGGTAGCGGAGGCGTGCGATCACCACAGTCTGTTTTATACTATCGCTATGAGTTTTTCGGACGAGTCAGATCCTGTCGTGAAGGAGGTGGTGGCGGCGCTCTCGACCGTCGAGGACCCGGAGCTCGGTCTGGACATCGTCTCGCTCGGGCTCGTGTACGGGATCGAGCACGAGCGGGGACGCGTGCGGATCGTGCACACGCTCACCTCGATGGGTTGCCCGCTCGGGCCGGTGATCGAACGGGACATCGCGGACTCGCTCGCCGGGCTCGAGGGTATCGACTTCGTCGACGTGCAGCTCGTCTTCGACCCACCGTGGTCGCCGGAGAAGATGAGCGACGGTGCGCGCTTCCTGCTGGGGGTGTACGCATGACGGCGACGGACGAACGCTCGCTGCGCCGGCACCGAGCGCTCGCCGATCCGAGCCGCGCCCGGATCCTGGCCGCGCTCGCCGACGGCGGCCCGCTCGACGCGCGCGAGCTGGCCGGCGAGGTGGGTCTCCACGTGAACACCGTGCGCGTGCACCTGAACGCGCTCCGGGATGCCGGGCTCGTCGAGAGCGAGACGCTTCCGCCGCAGGGCCGCGGACGGCCGCGCGTCGCCTACCGTGCCGCTCCCGCCGCCGTCGAGGAGGGTGACCGGCGATACCGGCTGCTGGCGGAGATCCTGGCGGCGCTCGTTGCGCGCTTCGGGCCGGACGCCGCCGAGCAGCTGGAGGAGATCGGCGAGGCCTGGGGCCGCTACATGGTCGACTCGCCGCCGCCCTTCGCGTCCCCGAGCGAGGACGAGGCGGTGGCGAAGCTGCTCGAGCTGCTCGCGGACGTCGGTTTTCAGCCGCAGCTCGAGCAGAGGGCCCGCGGCCGGCGAGTGCTGATGCGCCCGTGTCCGTTCCTCGAGCTCGCCCGTTCCCACCAGGACGTGATCTGCCCGATCCATCTCGGGCTGATCCGGGGCGCGCTCGCCGAGCTCGGCGCGACGACGCGGGCGACGAAGCTCGAGCCGTTCGTGCGGCCCGATCTCTGCATCGCCCACCTCGCGCGCGGCCGCGCCGCTTAGCGGTGTAACCGGCAACGTTCGCCGGGCTCCTGGTCCGCGTTCACACTGGGCGCTGCCGTGTCCTCGGTCGCGCCCATAGGCAAGCTATGAACGCTCCCTGCGTCCTTGCGTCGCCTGGTGCTCACGACCCAGGAACCGGGCAACATCACCGGCCACACAACTAGGGCTTGCCGATCCGCACCTGCCACACGTCGGGTCCCTGCTCGAGGTAGTCCCAGCTGTACGCGCCGTTGTACTCGGCCTCGAACTGGTACCAGAGCGGCTTCGGATCGTGGTCGTTCACGAGCACGAAGCCGGCGCCCGGGCTCAGGCCGTGGTAGGTGTCGAAGATGAGCTCGTGCCGGCGGGCCGGCGGCTCGCTGCGGACGTCGAGAACCTCGTCTGCGCCGGTGGTCATGGGGCTCCTTTCGCGTGCGTCGTCGATGCTTTCGGGGGATGGACGGTGAGGCGGTGCAGGGTCGCGTTCAGCCTCCGCGCTGCCGCCGGGCAGGGCTCGCGCAGCAGCCACCACGCCTCGGCCGCGAGCCGGCAGGCGGCATCCGACTCGCCCTGCTCGCCGAGCGCGCGCACGGCACGGTCGAAGAGCCGCGCGAGCGACTCGAGCGTCTGCGCGCAGCCCGCGGCCTCGGTCGCGGCCGCGGAGCTCATGCCCGCTCTCGTGAGCTCCGTCGAGCCTACGCTCATGCCCGCTCCAGCCCCGGCAGAGCCGTGGCCTTCGCTCCCGTGAGCTCCGTCGAGCCTACGCTCATGCGCGATGGCCCTCGATCGGAGGCAGCTCGTGCTGCTCGCAGTAGTCGGCGACGAGACCGTCGACCGCCTCTGCGCCCTGCGCGTAGGCGGCGTTGATGTGCACGAACGGTTCCCATGCGTCCGGGAGCGCGTCCTCCGGGAAGATCGCCTCGACGGGATACTCGGGCTCGCAGGCCCCGCAGTCGATGCACTCCTCCGGGTCGATCACGAGGATGCGGCCGAACTCGTGGATGCAGTCGACGGGGCAGACGTCGACGCACGAACGGTCCTTCACGTCGATGCACGACTCGCCGATCACATACGTCACGCAATCACGCTCCTCTCTCGGTCCTTTAGACGTTATACATGATCGAAAACATCTATCGCTCGCTGTTCCGGGGGCGCGGATGCAGGTACGCATAGGCTCTGCATGTGCTCGGCTTACCCGATTCCGTGCGGGCGTGTCTGTTCGACCTGGACGGCGTGCTCACCCAGACGGCGAAGGTTCACGCCGCCGCATGGAAGGAGATGTTCGATGCGTATCTCCGCGAGCGCGCGGCCGGGGAGGGAACGCCGTTCGTGCCGTTCGACGAGGTCGCGGATTACGACGAGTACGTCGACGGGAAGCCGCGGTACGACGGCGTCCGCTCGTTCCTCGCGTCACGCGGCATCGAGCTGCCCGAGGGCGATGACGACGAGCCATCGTCCGCGGACACGGTGCACGGGCTCGGCAACCGCAAGAATGAGCTGGTACAGAACCTGATCCACACGCGCGGCGTCGAGGCGTACGACGGATCGGTCCGCTACCTGCATGCGGCGCAGGAGGCGGGCCTGCGGCGCGCCGTCGTGTCCTCATCGAGCAACTGCCGCGAGGTGCTGGCGGCGGCGAGGATCGAGGACCTGCTCGAGGAGCGGATCGACGGCGTCGTGGCGGCGCGGGAGCACCTTCGCGGCAAGCCGGCTCCGGACACGTTTCTCGCAGGCGCGCGGGCTCTCGGCGTCGCGCCCGGGCAGGCGGCGGTGTTCGAGGACGCGCTGGCGGGGGTCGCGGCGGGGCGCGCCGGCGACTTCGGCTGCGTCGTCGGCGTCGACCGGGTCGGCCAGGCGGATGCGCTGCGCGAGCACGGCGCCGATCTGGTCGTCTCGGATCTGGCCGAGCTACTCGAACGATGATCGACCATCCGGCTTTCGCGGTCGAGCCGTGGACGCTGCGCGAGACCGAGCTGAACCTGGACGTGCTGGCACAGGCCGGATCGGTGTTCGCGCTCGCCAACGGGCACATCGGGCTACGCGGGAATCTCGACGAGGGGGAGCCGAACGCCCTCCCCGGCACCTACCTCAACGGCTTCTACGAGGAACGGCCGCTCCCGTACGCGGAGGCGGGCTTCGGGTATCCCGAGGCCGGGCAGGTGGTCGTCAACGTCACGAACGGGAAGATCATCCGATTGCTCGTCGACGACGAGCCGTTCGACGTCCGCTTCGGCGAGCTCCAGAGCCATGAGCGGCTGCTCGATCTGCGAGCCGGGGTGCTGCGGCGTCGTGCCGACTGGCGGTCCCCGGCAGGGCGGCGCGTCTGCGTCACCTCGACCCGGCTCGTCTCGTTCGTCCAACGCGCCGTCGCGGCGATCGTGTACGAGGTCGAGCCGCTCGAGGGCGCGGCGCGGCTCGTCGTGCAGTCGGAGCTCGTTGCCAACGAGCCGATGCGCGACTTCGGCAACGACCCGCGCACGGCCGCCGTACTCGCCTCGCCGCTTCGCTCCGAGCAGGTCTCCCACCTCGGCACGAGGGTCGTGCTCGTGCACTCGACCAGGCAGAGCGACCTGCGCCTGGCGGCCGGCATGGATCACGTCGTCGACGGGCCGGCGGGCACGAGCATCGGGCCGGTCGAGACGAGCGACGATCTCGGCCGCACGACGATCACGGCCGATCTCGAGCCGGGTGAGACGCTCCGCATCGTCAAGTTCCTCGCCTACGGCTGGTCGAGCGCACGGTCGACGGCGGCGCTCCGCGACCAGGTCGCCGGGGCGCTCACCGAGGCGCGCGAGACCGGCTGGGAGGGGCTCCTCACCGCGCAGCGGGCGTACCTCGACGACTTCTGGGACACGGCGGACGTCGAGCTCGAGGGCGACGCCGAGCTGCAGCAGGCCGTCCGCTTCGCCGTGTTCCACACGCTGCAGGCGGGTGCGCGAGCCGAGCGGCGTGCGATCCCTGCGAAGGGCCTGACAGGCCCCGGGTACAACGGGCACAGCTTCTGGGACACTGAGACCTTCGTGCTGCCGGTCCTCACCTACACGGTGCCGCACGCCGCCCGCGACGTACTGCGATGGCGTCATGCGACGCTGCAGCTGGCCCGCGAGCGGGCGGCGCTGCTCGGCTTCGAGGGCGCCGCCTTCCCGTGGCGCACGATCGCCGGCGAGGAGTGCTCGAGCTACTGGCCGGCGGGAACGGCCGCCTTCCACATCGACGCCGATATCGCCGACGCCGCCGCGCGGTACGTCGCCGCCACCGGCGACGACGAGTTCGAGCGCGAAGCCGTCCTCGAGCTGCTCGTCGAGACGGCCCGCCTGTGGCGCTCGATCGGCCACCACGACCTGGCCGGACGCTTCCGTATCGACGGCGTCACCGGCCCCGACGAGTACAGCGCCGTGGCCGACAACAACGTCTACACGAACCTGATGGCCCAGCGGAACCTGCGGCTCGCCGCCGACGTCGCGGCGCGCTACGTCGACCGGGCCGCCGGGCTCGGAGTCGACGCCGAGGAGATCGCCGCCTGGCGCGACGCCGCCGCCGCGATGTTCGTCCCGTACGACGAGCGGCTCGGCGTCCATCCGCAGGCCGAGGGCTTCACCGACCACCAGTCCTGGGGCTTCGAGGACACGTCACCGGAGCAGTACCCGCTGCTGCTCCACTTCCCCTACGTCGACCTGTACCGCAAGCAGGTCGTCAAGCAGGCCGACCTCGTCCTCGCGCTGCACCTGCGCGGGGATGCGTTCAGCGACGAGGAGAAGGCCCGCGATTTCGCCTACTACGAGCCGCTCACGGTTCGGGACTCCTCGCTCTCCGCGTGCACGCAGGCGGTGATCGCCGCCGAGGTCGGCCACGTCGAGCTCGCCTACGACTACTTCGGCGAGGCGGCCCTGATCGACCTCGACAACCTCGAGCACAACACCCGCGACGGCCTGCACATCGCGTCGCTCGCGGGCGCCTGGATCGTCGCCGTCGCCGGCTTCGGCGGGATGCGCGATCACGACGGGTCGCTCAGCTTCGCCCCCTGTCTGCCGGAGCGCCTCGACCGGATCGCGTTCGGCCTCCGCTTTCGCGGCCGGCGGCTACGGGTCGAGGTCGAGCACAGGCAGGCGCGCTACTCGCTGCGCGAAGGCCCGCCGCTCGAGATCGCCCATTACGGGAAGCACGTGACCGTCGCGCTCGAGCGGCCGGTGGCGCGTGCGATTCCGCCGCGCCCCCGCCGGGCGCTGCTCCGGCAGCCGCCGGGACGTGCGCCCACACGCCGGCAGCCTCCTTCCTGAGCCTGCACTCGAACACCGAGCGTGGTTGTGGAGATCCCGCAATCCGTCTGTGGACGTCCCCGATGGCGCCGGGCCGGGGTGGGAGCACACTCGGCTCCGAGCAAGAGATACAGCCACCAGGGAGGTGGATCGTCATGCGTAAGTTGTTCGAGCTCGGCGGCCTCGTCGCCGCGGTCGTCCTCGTCGCCTTCGGCATCGGGGCCGTCGTGATCGGCGTCCAGGGCCGCGACACCGTCGGCCACAGCCTTGCTCAGGAGCAGATTGTCGGGACACCCGACATGACCCCGTCCGCGATCGCGGCCGAGGCGCAGAAGGCCGGCCTCCGGAACGTCGACCTGCCGACGGTCGCAGTCGCCGGCGAGAAGATCGACACCGGCGACAAGGCGCGGGCGTTCGCGAGCTACATGCGGATCCACGCGCTCGAGGCAACCGGCGGCCTGACATATGCGCAGATGGGCCAGTACGCCGCCAGGCCGGGCACTCCGGTGAAGCTCACGGACGGTCAGGGCGGCACCGGCGACCTGCGCTACGCCCTGCTCGACTCGTCGACGAAGCAGCCCGTCGCGAACGGCAAGCGGAACGTGTGGGTGACGGAGACGGCGCTGACGACCGCGCTCAACACGAGCTACATGGCCGCGCAGACGGCGCTCTTCGGAATCGTCGTGGGGATCGCCCTGCTGCTCTCGGGCATCGGGTTCGCGATCCTCGCGATCGGCGGCGCCCTGCGCAGCCCGGACGCGCTGCCAGCGTTCCTGCGCCGGCCGGGACGTGATGCGCCACCGCGCTCGACGCCGCTCCCGAGCGCATAGACCCGCGGGACCTCCCACTCCGAGGAGCAGGGCCGCTCCGGCGGCCCTGCTCGTGCTCACTCGTTACGCGAACGGCTTGAGCACCATGTCGGCGATCACGAGCAGCAGCACGGCCATGTCGACGCGCATGATCAGCATGATCTGCCTGATCAGTGCGATGGTCTCCGGATGCGTCGGGCCATTGGCGGCGACCGACGCGTTGATCTGCTTGGCGCGCGGCGAGAGCACCGCGATGCCGGTGACGAACGTCGACGCGTAGCCGATGAGCCCCGCGATCACCCAGAAGTGGCCCCAGCCCCAGTCGGTGTTGAGCATCATCGCGATCCCCATCAGGAAGACGATCAGGCCCGCCGGTGCGAAGACCTTCTCGCCCACGAATGCTCCGATTCGCGCGATGCCCGCGAGCTCGACCGGGTCCTTCGAGCGTTCGGCCGCGAGCGCCAGGATCGTGAGCAGCGCGCCGCCTCCGACCCAGACGACGGCGAAGCCGACGTGAATGATCTTGAACGCCGCGTACCAGTTGTTCGGCAGCGACGACGACTCCACGACGAAGATGGCTGCGACGACGAGGACGATCGCGAGCAGCGCGTACGTGAGTGCACCGGAACTACGTTCCTCGACCGGTGCGGTATTCGCAGGAGTGTCCATCCCTCGATTCAGCCAGATCCGGCCGCCGTCCGCAAGTCGCGGCACGCCCGCAGCAGCTCGTCCATCTCGGGAATCTCGGACGTCCCGTAGCTCCAGGCGCCGCGGATCTCGCCCCGCTCGTCGATCAGGAATGCGCAGCGCTCGGCCACGTCGCGGAGGCCGCGGAACTCGAACGAGATCCCGAAGCCGTGCACGGCCTCGGCGTTCCAGTCCGAGAGCAGGCCGAAGTTGAGGTCGAGCGCCTGCGTCCAGGCGATGTGCGTCCACGGCGAGTCGCGGGAGATGCCGACCGGCTGCACCCCCACGGCCTCGAACTCCGCTCTCCTGTCACGCAGGAGCTCCATCTCGTTCGTTCAGGTGGACGACCAGTCGAAGAGATAGAACAGAAGAAGCTTCGGCCCGTCTTCGACCAGCTCGCGCATCGTCAGCGGCTCGTTCGGGCCGAGGAAGACGGTCGCTTCGGGTATGCGGTCGCCGACGCTCAGCACGAGCGCGAGCGTACCGTTACGAGCAGCACCAGCGTTCGGAGAGTTGCAGCAGCGGCCCCTGGCCGTCGCCGCGCGGGAACTGCTGCTCGATGTTGGCGACGGCGCGGGCGTGCGAGCCGTGTAGGAACACCCACTGGTTCGCCGTCGGCCATGCGACGAGCAGCCAGCCGCCGTCGGGCGACCAGGCGATGTCGCCGAAGTCTCCGGGCCCCGCGAAGAGCAGCCGGCTGAGGCCCGGATGGTCGACCTCCACCGCCTTCACCTCGCTGCGCGCCGCCAGCCGAAGCGAGACGGCGAGCTCGTGCGTCCGCGGCCTGAAGGCGGCGCCGAGGAACGCGCCGCCGACGTCCGAGAGGGTGTGCAGCCGCCGCCCGTCGGCGCCGAGGACGACGACGAGCCGCTTCGAGACGACGGCGAGGTAGCGGCCGTCGGACGACCACGTGAGGGCCGACGGCGTGAAGGTGACCGCCGTGCGCCAGAGGACGCGGCCGGTGTCGGCGTTCCGGAGAACGATCGCGCCGGCCGCGAAGTACGCGACCGTGTGCAGGCGTCCCGTGTCCCAGGCCGGCGGTAGCTCCGCGGCGTGGGCGTCGAGCAGCCGGTCGCCGGTGCCGTCGCCCGCGACGACACGCAGGCCGCCGGGCGTCATGTAGGCGATCCGGGTGTCGGCGCGCGTGCCCTCCCAGCGCGGCCAGGCGACATCCTTCCGCGCCAGGCTCCAGCGCACGCCGCCGTCCGGGTCGAGCGCAACGAGAGACGTCGTCGTCGTGGCGACGACGAACATCCCGTGCGGCGACCACTGCGCGTCGCTGTAGGAGCCGATCCGACGCAGCAAGCCGTTGTCGTGGACGAGCCAGACGCCGCCGCCGCCGGCGGAGACCACGAGCAGCCGGCCGCGCGCCGGCAGCGAGAGGAGCGCCGGCTGGGCGTGCTCGATGCCGACCGTCCGTCGCACCCGGTCGATCACCGCGCGGCCGGGAGGGGAGACGGCGGCGACGACGGCGCCGGCCACGAGCGCCGCGAAGAGAGCAAGTAACAGACTGTTACTTGCCCGGTGGCCGCGCGGTGCCGGCTGCCGCTCCTCGAACGCCCGGCGGACGACCTCCCACGCCCGCTGCTCGGCGTCCCTCATGCGCGTCCCTCGCCGGCCGACCGCTCTCCGGCCCGAGGAACCCGCATGGGCGTTGTGCTCGGCCGGTTGTCGTTCACACGCGCTCCTTCATGGAGTCGAGCCCTCGCCGGAGGCGGGAGTTGACGGTGCCGCGCGGTATGCCGAGCAGCTCCGCGATCTCGCCGGGCGTGTACTCGAGCACGTAGCGCAGCACGACGACCGCCCGCTGCTCGGGCGCGAGCTCGGCGATCCGTCCGAGCGCGCTGCCGTCGGCCTCGGGCGCGCCCCGCGCCGGCAGGTAGTCGCCCAGCTCCACCTCAGCGCGCAGCTTCCGCGCACGCGTCCAGTCGATCGCGCGGTTGACGACGATCCGGTGCAGCCAGGGAGCGAAGGGGCGGCGCCGGTCGAAGCGGTCGAGATTGCGCACGGCGGCGAGGAACGCCTCCTGGGCGATGTCCTCGGCCGCGGCGGCGTCGCCGGTGACGAGGCGCGCCGCGCGGAGCGCCCGCGGCCAGTGCTCGCGGAAGAGCCGTTCGAGGTCGTCGACAGAGCCTCGCTGGGCACCCCGGATCCAGGCGCGCTCCGCCACCCCACGACTCTACGACGGGCGATCCCCATGAGGTCCATACGGCGCCTGGACCTCGGGGGGTCCATGATGCGTATTGCACGTATGACGCGTCTGCTGCTCGCCTTCGCCGCCGTGACGCTCCTGCTGCTCCCCGGAGCCGCGAGCGCCGCGGCCTGCTCGCCCCTCAACTGCGCGCCGAGCCAGTTCACGCTCTCCCACGGCACGCTCGTTGCGTACCGGCACACGGCCCTCGGCCGGGTCTCGGTCGCCGACCTCCGAACCGGGAACCACCTCTTCACCGTGCCGGGAGGGTTCGTCGGCGGGAATCTGCTCGTCCATCGAACGGGCAAACGGCTGACGTGGTTCGACCTGCGGACCGGCGCCGAGAAGGCGCAGACGACGCTGCCGTGGACCTTCGGATTCTCCGGCGTGTCTCAGGACGGGTCGCGTGCCGTTGCGTTCCGCAAGGTGAACGGCGGGCAGACGCTCGTGATCATCTCGCCGCACTCGTGGCGGCAGGTCCCGCTTCCCCAGGGCACGTGGGACTTCGACGCGCTGCGCGGTACCAACCTCTTCCTGATCAAGTACCTGAAGAACGGCTCGTACCAGGTCGACTATGTCGACCTCTCGACGGACAGCCCGACGGCGAAGCTCATCAAGGATCCGCACGAGTCGGGGACGATCTGGGGCTCGCCGTTCGCGCGGCTCGCGTCACCCGACGGCCGGATGCTGTTCACGCTCTACGTCTCGGGCAACGGCGCTGCGATGGTGCACGAGCTCAACCTCGCCAAGCCGCGGGCGCGGTGCATCGACCTGCCGGGGTCCGGCGACTACGGTGCTGCTGTGTCCTGGGCGATGGCGCTCACTCCGAGCGGTTCGACGCTGTGGGCGGTGAGCCCGGGGTACAAGAAGGTCGTCGGGATCAATGTCGGCGCGCGCAAGGTCGCGACGGCGTTCGGGATCGACGTTCCGGGCTGGAACATCGGCTGGGGTACGCGCATCGCCCTGGGCCGTGACGGGAGTGAGATCGCCGTCGCCGACGGCAAGAGCATCGCCCGCATCGCGCTCGGCGAACAACGCGTGATCGACCTCACATCCGGGAACGCCGTCGCGCTCGGCTACGCGCCGATTACGGGACTGCTTCGGGTTCTGCGCTGACGACCGCGGCCTCGGTCGCGGCGGAGATCTCCCGCACGACCTCGACGATGTCGCGGTTCGCGTTCCACACGCGCAGCTGACGATCGGAGCCGTTGCCGCGCGCGAGGATCTCGCGGATCCCTTCGAGCTCGCGCTCGGAGCCGAGCTCTTTCGCATGCGGCTCGACATCGCGCAGCGTCCTGCGGATCAACTGCGCAACCGGTACGCGGTTACGGCGCCCGGTGGCGAGGTCCATGATCGGCGCCTCGAGGCCGTAGCGCGCGGCGAGCCACTTGTTCTCCGTCGTCAGGAGCCGATGCCACGTGGGGACCTCGCGGCCGGCCTCGTAGATCTCACACTGCAGCTTGACGAGCGCCTGGAAGAACGCGGTGATCGCGACAACGTCCTCGAGCCGCGTCACGGCGTCACACACGCGCATCTCGATCGTGCCGAGCCGCGGGTGTGGGCGGATGTCCCACCAGATGTGCGTGTAGTCGGCGATGCAGCCGGTC
>JBOGZX010000331.1:0-1504 GCA_050697615.1 Gaiellaceae bacterium | reverse complement strand
CCTCCGTGTGGCGCGACTCGTCCTGCACCATCGTCGTGTAGTAGAGCTTCGCCTCGTGGTCGGGAGCGATCGCGAAGAGCTGCGTCGCCATCTCCACCGCCAGCTCGTCCGCCTGCAGCTGTTGCGTGACCACCGAGCGCCAGAGGTCCTGACGGCGCGCGAGCTTCTGCGGCGAGCCGCTGTACTCGGGAATCGGCGGCAGCTCGCCCCACGGCAGGTCGCGAACCTGCCACTCGGCGCGCTTCGCGAGCTCGTAGTAGCGGTAGACGCCGTCGAGTGCGCGCCGCGTCTCGCCTCCCGGTGCGTCGGTGGCCTCGGTGGACGGCTGCTCGACGGCTTCCATCGGGCGCTAGCCTAACGATCGGTCGTGTAAGGCGCGCCTTACAACGGTCGCCGCTCGTGGAGGATCCCGAGCAGCTCGGGCACGGCGGGTGCGAGAAGCCGGCCGGTCGCGACCGCGGCGTTGATCTCACGCTCGATCGAAAGGCCTGCGACCGGACGCGCGACGAGCGTGCCCAGACGCAACTCCTTCTTCACGGCGCCCGCCGAGATGATCGCCACCCCGACACCCGACTCGACGGCGCCCTTCGTCGCCTCGATGCCTGTGAGCTCGGCGACGACGCGCAGATCTTCGGCCCGCAGTCCGGCCGCACGCAGGTGCAGCTCGGCGACCTGACGCGTGCCCGAGCCCTGCTCGCGGACGACGAGCGGCTCCGCCGCGAGCTCGGCGAGCGGAACCTCGACGTACGCCTCGAAGCGATGACCTGCCGGTGCGATGAGCACCAGCTCGTCCCGGCCGATGCGCTCGAGCGAGACGGCCGGGTCGTCGACGACCCCCTCGACGAAGCCGAGGTCGATCGTCCCCGCCCGGAGCTCCGCGACCACCTGCTGCGTGTTCTCGACGCGGACGAGCGGCCGCAACGCAGGATGGCGGTGGACGAGCACCGCGAGTGCGGGGGGCAGCACGTACGAGCCGATCGTCAGGCTGGCTGCGACGGTGAAGTCACCCTCGACCGCGCCCTGCGCGGCCGCCACCGCGCGACGGCCGGCTGCCGACTCGGCGAGCACGGCCTCGGCATGACGGCGAAACGCGACGCCGGCGGCAGTCAGGCGCACGCTCCGGCGCGTGCGCTCGAACAGCACCGCTCCCAGCTCGCGCTCGAGGGCCGCGACCTGCTGGCTGACCCCCGACTGCGACAGGTGGAGCCGCCGGGCCGCGCCGGTGAAGCTCAGCTCGTCGGCAACGGCCGAGAACACCTCGAGCCGGCGTTCGTCCATCGCCCATTCTTATCACGATCGCTGATCACAAGAGCACGAATTGTCGTGTCCAGCACGTGGAAGGCACTGCACGATTGACCTGATGGAGATCGCGCTCGATCATCGCCGCTTCTCAACGCCTCGCCGCCTGCCGGGCGTGCTCGCCGCCTGCGCGACGGCTGCCGTCGCGTATCCACTCGGCCGCGCGGTGCCGCTGCTCGGGCCGCCGGTGGTGGCGCTCCTGCTC
>JBOGZX010000330.1:0-2171 GCA_050697615.1 Gaiellaceae bacterium | reverse complement strand
CCGTCGGCCGGCGACCTGCGACCCGACGGCGACGCCGCGGCCGTGGCACGCACCTACGAAGCCGCGGGTGCGCGCGCGATCTCGGTGCTGGTCGACGAGCAGTTCGGCGGCACGTGGGACGACCTGCGCGCCGCACGCTCGGCCGCCTCGCTGCCGCTGCTCGCCAAGGGCTTCTTCTCCACGCCGGCGCACCTCGAGCAGGCACGCGACGCGGGCGCCGACGCCGTGCTGCTGCTTCTGCGCGACCTCGACGACGCCGCTGCCGCCACGCTGCTGCAGACGGCGCACGCGCTCGGGCTCGACACGCTCGTCGAGGCACACGACGCCGCCGAGCTCGACCGTGCCGCCGCGCTCGGCGCGCCGGTGATCGGCGTCAACGCACGCGACCTGTCGACGTTCCGGATCGACCGCCGGGCTCAGCTCGAGCTGGTCGAGCGTGCGCCGAGCGACCGCGTCGTGATCGCGGAGAGCGGCATCGCCACGCGGGCGCAGGCCGCGGCGGCGGAGCTCGCGGGAGCGCGGGCGATCCTCGTCGGATCGACGCTGATGCGCGCGGACGATCCGGGCGCGAAGCTGGCAGAGCTCGTCTCGCGACCGCTCGTGAAGGTCTGCGGACTGACACGACAGGACGACGTCGACGCGGCGGTCGACGCGGGCGCGGACCTGGTCGGCTTCATCCTCGCGGCCGAGAGCCCTCGCCGGATCGATGCGCTGCTCGACGCGCCGGACACCGTGCTCCGGATCGCCGTGTTCGTCGGCGAACGCGGCGAGAGCGACGCCGACCTCACGCAGTTCTACGAGCGCGAGGACGACCATCGCGCGCGGGACGCGCACCTCCTCCGCGGCGACGAGCGCGTCGCCGAGGTCGTCGACCTGCCGTGGGGCGAGAACGATCCGCGGCACCTCGAGCGTGCGCGGGCGACGCCGGGGCGCGTGATGCTGGCGGGCGGGCTCGATCCCGGCAACGTCAAGGCCGCGATCGAGGCGGTGCATCCGTGGGCGGTCGACTCTGCGCGCTCGACCGAGTCGGCGCCGGGCGTGAAGGACCACGACGCGCTGCGCGCCTGGGTACGGGCGGCGAGGTGAGCGAATTCGGGGATTACGGGGGACGGTATGTCCCGGAGACGCTGATCCCGGCGCTCGACGAGCTCACCGAGACGTGGGCGTCGCTGCGCGAGGACGACGGGTTTCGCGCCGAACTCGACGAGCTGCTCGCCTCGTATGCGGGGCGGCCCACGCCGCTGACGCGCGTCGAGCGCTTCGCCCCGGACCGGCGCGTCTACCTCAAACGCGAGGATCTGCTGCACACGGGTGCGCACAAGCTCAACAACGCGCTCGGGCAGGCGGCGGTCGCCCGCCGGCTCGGGAAGCGTCGCATCGTCGCCGAGACGGGCGCCGGCCAGCACGGCGTCGCGACGGCGACGGTCTGCGCGCGCTTCGGGCTCGACTGCATCGTCTACATGGGCAGCGAGGACATGCGCAGGCAGGCGCCCAACGTCGAGCGGATGCGCCTGCTCGGCGCAGAGGTCCGGCCGGTCGAGTTCGGCACGCGAACGTTGAAGGAGGCGACGAGCGAGGCGATCCGCGACTGGATCGCCAACGTCGGCGACACCTATTACCTGATCGGCTCCTGCGTCGGCCCGGCGCCCTATCCCGAGCTCGTGCGTGAGCTGCAGCGCGTGATCGGCCGCGAGACGCGGGCGCAGATCCTCGACGCCGAGGGACGGCTGCCCGACGCCGTCGTCGCCTGCGTCGGCGGCGGCTCGAACGCGATCGGCATGTTCTCCGACTTCGTCGCCGACGAGGCCGTGCGGCTGATCGGGGTGGAGGCCGCCGGTGCCGCGTCGCTCGGCGCGGGACGGGCGGGCGTGCTGCACGGCGCGCGCTCGTCGCTGCTGGCAGACGAGGACGGGCAGATCCTGGACGCGCACTCGATCTCGGCGGGGCTCGACTATCCCGGCGTCGGGCCCGAGCACGCGTACCTGCGCGACAGCGGGCGGGCGACCTACGTGACGTGCACGGACGACGAGGCCCTGGCAGCGTTTCACCGGCTCTGCAGGACGGAGGGGATCGTGCCCGCGCTCGAGTCCTCGCATGCGCTCGCCCGCGCGCTCGACATCGACGCCGAGCTGATCGTCGTCTGCCTGTCCGGCCGAGGCGACAAGGATCTC
>JBOGZX010000329.1:0-8052 GCA_050697615.1 Gaiellaceae bacterium | reverse complement strand
CAGGAAGGCGGCGCCGACGACGGCGACGGCGGCCGTGAGCCCGCGCCGCACCGCCCGCGCGCCGCCCCGGACCTCGGCGCCGAGGTACAGCGGCAGGCTCGCGCAGACGAAGAGCAGCGCCGTCGAGCCGGTGGCGCGTCCGGTTGTGTCGAGGGTGGGCGCGGCGACGTGCGCGCCGACGTGCGAGAGCTCGACCACGCCGAGCACGACGAGCAGCACGAGCTGGCCCGCCGCGAGCGCGCCGAGCCCGATCAGCACGAGACGTACCGGCGAGAGCGCGACCAGGACGAGCGCGACGGGCACGCCGAGCTCGAGCGCGGTGCGGTAGCCGGCGATGCCCGGGAACACGGGCGGCAGCACGTCGTAGACGACGAAGGTGACCGTGTACGGCAGGTAGAGGAAGTAGGCGAGCGCCCAGATCCAGCCGTGCGCGACCGCCGCGCGCCGGCCGGCGGCGGCCTGCACGAACGCCGTCAGCCCGCCCGGTGAGACCACGCGGCGGGAGTACGCGACCCAGATCGCAAGCGGCACCGAGAAGACGAGCAGGGCGAGCGCGACGACGACGGCGGCCGAGTCGAGGCCGTCGCCGGCCGTGCTCGGTACGAGTGTCAGTAGCGCGAGAGGCCCGCCGATCGACGCGATCGCAAAGCCGATGAAGAGCAGCGGCGGAAGGTTCGCGGGCGCGATCGTCCGCTGCGTCTGTTCGGTCGCCACGGCAAGCGTTACTCGCGGCGGGCCCGGTCGGATTTCCAATCCGTTCTCGGCCGCCGCCCCGTAGACGGTGCAGAGAGGCTGCCCGAGAGATGACGAACGAAAGGAGCAAGATGCGAAATCGGATGATCCGTTGGCTGGTGCCGCTGATGCTCGTGAGCGTTGCGGGCGTGGGCACGGCGATGGCCGCGACCGCGACGACGCATGCGGGGAAGGGGACGGTCAACGCGATGAAGAGCACCGCCTTCGGCACGGTGCTCGTCAGCAAGAGCGGCCGGACGCTGTACCGGTACACGGTCGACAGGAAGCACGTCAACCGCTGCACCGCCGTTCCGATCTGCGCGAAGTACTGGCCGGCGCTGCTCGTGAAGGCGGGCGCGAAGCCGTCGGCCGGCGGCGGAGCGAAGCCGGCGCTGCTCGGCACGATCAAGGCGCCGCACGGTATGCGGCAGGTCACGTATGCGGGCTTCCCGCTGTACTTCTTCGCCGGAGACCAGAAGGCCGGTCAGGTGAAGGGGCAGGGATTCGACAAGACGTGGTACGTGGTGAACCTGAAGGGGGCGCTCGTGAAGCGCACTGCGCCCATGACAAGTCCCGCACCGACGACGTCGACGACCCCGACGACCACGACGTCATCGGGCGGCGGCGGCGGAGAGACCTGGGGCTAGTTCCGCTGCCAGCGAGGGCGGCTGCGGGTTCGCGGCCGCCCTCGAACCCGCGCCCCGGGCGCGGTTCGCGTGTCTGACGCGCGGAGCGGGTCTGACACCTTCTTTGCGGGCGCCGAGGTTCGAGCGAGACGGTGTCAGACGCTTCGGCGTCAGACACTTGCGCCGTGTGGACCTAACGGGCCGCTTTCGGGTCGGGTGCGATCAGTGCGTAGACGAGGACGTACGCGACCAGCAGGAACAGCGTCAGCAGGCCGAGGATCCCGATCATCCGCGGGTGGTGGATCGGGTTCTCGAGTTGATGGGTGATCACGTGCCCGACGCGACCAGGGCGCACGAGCGCATCCCAGGAGTTGAACCGGACGAACCTGCCGAGGTACACGCCGAAGCTCGCGAGGAGGAGCGACACGAGCACGAACACCCACGACCAGGCTGCGCCGACGTAGCGGCGGGCAGACGATTGCGCCAGGTACAGCGAGATCAGGCCGAGGAGGAGCGCCGTCCACGCGAAGGACGAGATCATCAGCGCGTCGTACCAGAGCGGTGCGGCGGAACGGTCGCGCCCCAGGTGGATGAAGTCGGTGAGGACGTAGGGCGCGTTCGGGAAGAACAGGATCCAGCCGGCCAGCAGCAACAGAACGCCGGCACCCGGGATGCCGCGGCGCGACGCCGCGTACGCCGCCGCGGCGAACCCGAGCGGAATCCACGCCAGGAAGAGATTCCACACGAGGAAGCCGTAGAAGGAGTCGCCGGTCTTCGCCGACCGAACCTCGACCGTCAGGACACAGAGCGCCGACGCCGCGAGCAGCGCAGCAACCGCCACCTCACGACGTCCGCGCACCGTGGGAGGGTACCGCCGGTCGAACGCGGTCCGGGCAGCGGGTCGGCGGGGCGGTGGGCCGTGGCGGATTCTGCCCAACTCCCGCTCGACGGCTTCCATACGGTCGGCACGCGCGGGCCGTCGGGGGCCGGGGGGAGCCGCAGCCGCCGCCGCGCGGCAGTGCGCTCGTCACCTCCTCGAGAGCTGTGAGCTCAGCCGTCCGCTCGAGCAACGACCCATCGGTCGAAGCTACGCCGACGCGCGACCGATCACGCGAACCCCTTCGCAGCGGGTTCACAGCGGGTTCGCAGCGGGCTCACAGCGGGCTGCACCCTCGAGGCGGTCGTCGAACGACGCAAGCTCCAAGGCGAGTCGGCGACGGGCGCGAACCCCGTGAACGTGGTTCGGAACCACGTTCAGGGGGTTCGTGCGGATCGATGCTCGGCTGCTCTCAGGCGTCTTCAAGAAACGTTCGCCCGCTCTTCAACGAGCGACCGGCGTCGGCGCTTCGGCGGCGCCGGCCGCTTGACCCTCAGCTGATCAGCTCGACCTCGAACGGGGCGAGGCCGTGCTCTTCGGGGCCGATGAAGCGGATCTCGCCGCCGGCGCCTTCGTGGAGGCCCGTGCCGCCGACGATCGCCCGCGGAAGGTCAGGGCCGCCGCCGGCGAGTGGGAAGAAGTCCACGACGACGAGCTGTCCGCCTGCGAGGGTGAGGATGCCGGAGCAGACGGAGCCGGCGCGCTTGCCGCCGGCGGTGATGCCGCAGTCGGCGTCCAAGCGGCCGGCGAGCTTGTCGTGTCGGTCGACGATCTCGCTCGTGATCGTCCGACGGTCGAGCGCCCCGAGGCGGTGCTTGCCAAGGTCGACGGTCGGAGCGGCAAGCTGGCGTTCGACGAGTCTGATCCGCTGCGCGACGCGTGGTCGCGCCGATCCGGCCGCCGAGGTCGCGGCGAGGGCGAGCGCCCCGGCGAGTGCGCCGCCGCACGACCTGCTAGCGGGACCGATCTCGGTCTAGCTGCACCCCGAGGCCAGCGCGAGCGCTTTACACACCTCGCTCATCCGCTCGGTCGACAGGCGTGTGATCCGGGTTCGGAAGAGCTCTTTCGGGACGAGCGTGAGACCGTCGAGCGAGAGTGCGCACTCTTCTGGCATTCCGTCGCCCTTGTCGAGGACAACCTCTGTCGGGATCTGTCGGATCGTTCGCGTCGCCGGCACCGAGAGAAAAGCGTTCAGCACCGGGATCGCCGCTTGACGAGTCAGAACGAGGAACGGACGTCGCCCCGCGTCAGGATGCTCGACCCACCAGATCTCGCTTCGGGCTACCAGGGCTCGTCCTTGATCGCCGCCACCGCTCCCTGCAACGCCCACAGATCTCGCCCGGATGCTGGTGCGCGTTCGTACCCTTCGACGATCGCGGCGTCGATCGCAGCGGCCTCACCCGTGCCGAGGAGCAGGTCGATCGCCTCTCGCACGAGATCGGAGCGCGAGCGGCCTGATGCCGATGCTCGCTCATCGAGCGCCGCGATGCGTGCATCGTCGAGTTGGATGAGTGTCTGACGCCGGCCCATGACCATATTATGGCATATTGCCCGTGATAGGACGCTCCGGCCGCCCGAGGCAGGTGCAACGAACCGCGCAGGCGGAGATTCGAAGGTGGGCCGAACCGAGGGGTCGAATGGCGCCAGAACTTCTTCAGTCGGTCGGCCAGGTCGACGTTTCGTCCGCGCCGTTGCAACCGGGCAGCCCGAGACGCGTGAAGCGACCCCGGTCGCCACGAGCGCCGACGGCGATCGGGAGCCGGCGGGAGCGATCGGTGGGCCGCGGGACTCGCCCGCGACCCACCTCTGCCCCGTCGGCTGCTCGCTGGATCTAGCCTTCCTTCGCGACGACCGCCTGTAGGTCGTGCGGAGTCACGGTGCCGCGAGTGACGTTGTTCAGGCTCGAGTCGAAGCCGAGCATCTCGAAACCGCTGAACACGTTGTGGTACTTGTTGAAGTCGTCGTTGCCCGACGCTCCCTGGTAGTTGATGTCCTTGTGCTTCTTCAGCAGGGCGACGCAGGAGCTGTAGGTCGAGCACTGGGCGCCCGGCGGGTCGGACACCTTCGAGATGTCCTTGGCCCACGCCTTCGGGTTCGTCGACTTGGCTGCCGTCATCGCAAGCGACGCGATCACGACGGAGTCGTACTCGTTGAAGGTGGTCGGCAAGATGTTTTTCGTGTGCCACACCTTCTGGTAGTCGCCGAGGAAGTGGCTGTACGCGGTGCCCGCCGGCGATGCCGGCAGAGCGGCCGTCAGCTCGGTCGAAGCCGTGCTGCCGAAGGCCTTGGCGTAGTCACCGTTCGGCGCCGACTGGAGGTCGTCACCGATCCACGGGGTGTTCATGTAGCCGAGCTGCTGGCCGTCCGAGAACAGCGTCGCAGCGGTCTGCGAGTCCATCGAGTCGAAGACCACCTGCGGCTTCTTCGAGAACGCCTGCGCGAGCTCGGCGTTGTACGAGGACTGGCCCGGCGTGAGGGTGATGTTCGCGTCGATCTTGCCGCCGAGCGTCTTGAACGCCTTCTCGAGCGGCGGGACGAAGCCCTGCGAGTTCGCCGAATTGTCGAAGATCAGCGACGCGGACTTCCAGCCGTGCTGGATCGCGTAGTACGCCATCGCGATCGCCTCGTTCGAGTCGGACGAGGAGGTGCGGAAAACGTACGGGTTCTGCATCGTGTCCAGCTGGGTGAGCCCGCCGACCATGAAGTCGACGACGTTGTTCGGCTTGAACTGGTTGATCACCGCCTCGATCGTCGGCGAGAACGGCCCGACGACCATCGTCGGGTGCTTCAGCAGGAGCTTCCGGAACGCGGGCAGCGCGTCGACCGAGTCGGCCGCGTCGTCCACGTAGGCGGACTTCCATTTGTGTCCGAGGACACCGCCGTGGTGGTTCACCTCGTAGATCCCGACCGGCACGCCGTGCGTGCCCCACTGCGAAAGCAGCGACTTGGTGCCCGTGAACGGGAAGATCCCGCCGACCACGAGCGTCGATGACTTCGCGGTGTGCTTCGTCGTCTTCACGGATCCGAACGCTCCGGCGGCGACGGTCGCCGCGACCACGACTGCGAGCGCGAGTGTGATCGTCGCGCCCCGCCGCAATCTGACCTTGATCATCTATCCCTCCTTGTGTGCTCGATGCCTGGGTTGGAACTCGGGCTACTGGGCGTGCGACCGTCCGAGGAAGATCGACACGAGGTCGAGCGCGGCGATCTCGCTCGCCGGCCCGTGGACATGACTCCGTCCCGCCACGAACACGTGGACGTAGTCCGAGTGCTTGAGCGCGCGCTCGACGTTCTGCTCGACGACGAGCACCGCGGTGTCGAGCTGGGAGATCCGCGCGATCTCGCTCCAGACGATGTCGGTGTACGCAGGGGAGAGACCGGCGGTCGGTTCGTCGAGGACGATCACGGCGGGGTCGACCATCAGCGCGCGCGCGATTGCAAGGAGGTTCTGCTGGCCGCCGGACAGGAAGCCCGCCTTCTTGTCGGGCGACTTGCCGAGGTCGGTGAAGATCTCGAGGATCTGCGCCATGCGTGCCGAGGTGTCGCCCTTCGCGGCGAACCCGCCGACCTCGAGGTTCTCCCGCACCGTCAGCCGCTTGAACACATTGTCGTTCTGGGGCACGTAGACGAGGCCGTGCCTCGGGATCTGGTGACCCGGCATCGACGTGATGTCGAGGTCGTTCACCACTATCCGGCCCGAGATCGGCTTGAGGACTCCGATGATCGTCTTCGCGAACGTCGACTTCCCCGCCCCGTTCGGGCCGACGATCGTTGTCACGAGCCCCGTGTCGGCGGTGAGGCTGATGTCGTTGATGATCGGGGTGCGGCCGTAGCCCGCCGTCACGCTCTCAGTGCGCAGCGCCGGCATCTATCACCTCGCCCAAATACGCCTTGACGACCTCGGTGTTCTGCCGCAGTTCGCTCAGGCGGCCCGTCGCGAGCGTCCTTCCCTCCGCGAGTACGACCACGTAGTCGCAGATCTGCTCGACGACGTGCAGGTTGTGCTCGATCATCAGCACGGTCACGCCGCTCTCCTTGAGATCGACGATGTAGCCCCCGATCAGCTCGATCAGCGCCGGGTTGACGCCGGCCATCGGCTCGTCGAGGAGCAGGATCTTCGGCTCGGCCATGACGGCGCGCGCGATCTCGAGCAGCTTCTTCTGTCCGCCGGAGAGCTCGCGCGCGCGTGTGTCGCGGTGCTGGTAGAGGCCGTAGATGTCGAGCACGTGCAACGCGCGCTCGGCATGCTCGCGCTCCTCGCGGCGTACGCGCCCAGGCTGCAGCAGGATGTTGACGAGGGATTCGCCCGCCTGCCGGTACGGAGCGACGAGCAGGTTTTCGAGGACGGTCAGGCCGCCGAGCTCGCGCGAGAGCTGGAACGTCCGCAGCAGCCCGAGGCGGGCGATCTTGTGGCTCGGCCAGTTCGTGACTTCCGCCTCACCGATGAGCTCGCGGCCGCGATCGCACCGCATCGCGCCGGAGAGGATGTTGACCACTGTCGTCTTCCCGGCGCCGTTCGGGCCGATGAGCGCCGTGATCTGGCCCTCCGGAATGTCGAAGGCGGCGCCGTTCACGGCGTGCACTCCCTGAAACGCCTTCGTGATCCCCTCGCAGCGGAGCGCCGCCGTCTGCGTGCGCTCGAGGACTCCCGCGGCGTTCACTGCGCTTCACCAAGCTCGAGTGCCGGCTGAGGCCCGGGGTCGTCCTCACCGCGCGGGATCACCCCGAAGGTCGCCGTGCGGCGCACCCGCTCCGGCACCGCTCCCTGCGGCCGGAACCAGAGCATCACCATGAGCACGATCCCGACGAGCGCGAGGTCGAAGTACTCGATCAGGCCCGGGTGGCCGGGGATCTCCGGCAGGAACGCAGGCAGGTGGACGAGGAGCGTCTCGACGAGCAGCGCCCCGACGAGCATCCCGATGTTGTTGCCGATGCCTCCGACGAGCAGCACGGCGAACACGACGAACGTCTCGCCCGGCAGCCAGGCCGTGGGGTTGAACGAGCCGCCGAATTGGATGAGGAGGCCGCCACCGATGCCCGCGTAGAAGGACCCGATCAGCAT
The DNA here is from genome assembly GCA_050697615.1 of Gaiellaceae bacterium. GTDB lineage: Bacteria > Actinomycetota > Thermoleophilia > Gaiellales > Gaiellaceae > PALSA-600. Next base: position 755 of record JBOGZX010000329.1, on the reverse strand, counting down.
CGCCTTGAGCTGCATCCGGAACACGTCCTTGCCGAGGGCCGCGGCGACGACGTGGTCGTCGCGGATCGCGCGGAACGTGCGCCCCATCGGAGAGCGCGTCACGCGGCTCATCACGTACCACATGAGGAGCGAGACGACGCCCGTCAGGCACGCAAAGAACGGGATGAACGAGTTGACGTTCAGCCCGAGCGATTTTGCGAACGGCTCCGGTACGTTGAAGAGACCGTCGGCGCCGTTGAAGAGCCCGACGTAGTTGTTGCAGAAGTCGTAGAGGACGAGCGACAGCGAGATCAGCACGATCGCGAGGTAGTCGGTTCGCAGCCGCCTGAGCGTGATGAGCGAGACGACGAAGGCGAAGCACATCGAGGCAACACCGCCGAGCAGCAGGTTGATCGGGAAGGGGAGCCCCCAACCGAGGATGTAGAACTGTCCACTGCCTGCCGCGCTGTGGAGGCTGAAGACGCCGGTGAAGTACGCGCCGATCGCGACGAATCCGATGTAGGCGAAGTTGAGGATCCCCGTCTCGCCGTACTGGATGTTCAGCCCCATCGCGAGGATGAAGTAGTCGAATAGGAAGAACGCGAGGGTGAAGACGTAGTACGTCATGGCTCTTACGTCGTCCCCGGTCGCGCGATCAATCCGCTCGGGCGGATGAGCAGCGTGAGGATCAGGATTACGAACGCGATGTCGAGCTTGTACGACTGGTTGATGAACGCCGCCGAGATCTCTGTGGCGAGCCCGATGAGGATCACGCC
>JBOGZX010000328.1:0-3286 GCA_050697615.1 Gaiellaceae bacterium | reverse complement strand
CATCGAGACCGAGCAGCTCGGCGACCTCGTTCACACGCTTGGCGACGTCCTGCTTCGGCGTGCGCCGCACCTTGAGGCCGTAGCCGAGGTTCTGCCTGACCGTCATGTGCGGATAGAGCGCGTAGGTCTGGAACACCATCGCGATGTCGCGACTCCGCGGCGCGAGGTCGGTGACGTCTCGGTCGCCGATCCAGATCTCCCCCGCCGTCACCTCCTCGAGCCCGGCGAGCATCCGCAGCAGCGTCGACTTGCCGCAGCCCGAGGGCCCCACCAGCACGAGGAACTCGCCGTCGGAGATGCGGAGCGAGACGCCGTCGACCGCGGTGACGTCGCCGAACCGCTTGCTGACCCCTTCGAGCCGGATCTCCGCCATCGCCGTCGATGGTATAGACCAGATCCGCCCGACACAAGCCGTTCCGCGCCTATTTCGCACAACTGGTATTGACCATCGCACCGGACCACTTCTAGACTGGTGCGATGAGACTGGGTGTCGCAGCGGCGCTCGTCGACGGCCTGCTGGTCGCCGGCGACGTGGAGGTCGAGGCCGGGCGGGTCGCCGCGGTCGGCCTCGCCGGGCCGAACGGCAACGGCATCGCCGTCCCGGGCTTCGTGGATCTGCAGGTGAACGGGTTCGGCGGCGTCGACTTCCTCGACGCGGACGCCGCGGGCTATCGCCGCGCAGGCCAGGCGCTGCTCGAGACCGGCGTCACGGCATACCTGCCGACGCTGATCACGAGCGCAGAGGAGCAGGTGCTGGCGGCGATGCGCGAGGTGCCGCTGGGCGAGGCGCGCCCGCGGATCCTCGGTATGCACCTGGAGGGGCCGTTCCTCTCTCCGGCGCGACTCGGCACGCACGAGGCGTCGGCGCGCCGCGACCCGGATCTGGCGCTCCTCGACCGCCTGCTCGACGGCGGTCCGGTCCGGCTGATGACGCTGGCGCCCGAGCTCGAGGGCGCCGGCGCGCTGATCGACCGCCTGCAGGAGCGCTGCGTGGCCGTCTCGCTCGGCCACAGCGACGCCACCGCCGAGCAGGCGAACGCGGCGTTCGACCGCGGCGTCCGCAGCGTCACGCACCTCTTCAACGCGATGCGGCCGTTCCTGCACCGCGATCCCGGCATCGCCGGAGCGGCGCTGGCGCGCGAGGGCGTCGTGGTGTCGATCATCCTCGACGGGATCCACCTGGCGCCCGAGACCGCGCTGGTCGCGTGGCGCGCCGCCGGGAGTCGCCTGGCGCTGATCACGGACGCGATCACGGCGGCGGGCGTGGCCGACGGCTCGTACAGCTTCGGCAACCTCGACGTGCACGTGCACGACGGCACGGTGCGCGGCCCGGACGGCGTGCTGGCCGGCAGCGTGCTGACGATGATCGAGGCCGTGCGCAACCTGCACGCGCTGGGCGTGCCGATCGACGCGGCCGTCGCGGCCGCGACCTCCATCCCGGCGCGCGTGCTCGGCGATCCCGACCTCGGGCGGCTCGCCGTCGGGCTTCCGGCCGACATCGTGGTGTTGAACGACCGCGTCGAGATCGAGCGCGTGCTGGTCGGCGGCGAAGTGCGCGTCGCGGTCTGACCGCGCCCGCGGGCTGTGCTCAGCGCTCGATCTGGCTGCCGCCGACGATCGCGTCGCGGCCGTCGAGGTAGCGGACCCAGGCCTTGTGGGTGCCGTCGTAGTCGGGGCCGAAGAGGATCAGCGTCGCCTCCCTGCCCCGGACCCGGCAGAGCTCTGTCCCCTCTGGATCCAGCCCGCGCCAGATGCGGATGAACGGGTTGTGCTCCCACTCCTCGCCGATCGTCGACGGGAGCGTGTGCCCTGGGTGGATGCGCGTCGCGTGCGGCAGCGACATCAGGCGTTCCATGATCGATCGATGCTGGTCGGCGTAGCCGGTCGGGCCTCCCCCGCCGGTGCCGCCGACGGTGCCCTTGAAGAGACAGTCGGCCGTGAAGCAGTCGCTGCCGTTCACGAGCAGCGCGAGGTGGTCGGGGCAGTGGCCGGGCGTCGCGATCGCCTGGATCTCGAGTCCGCCCGATCGAACGATGTCGCCGTCGCCGAGCGTCTCGTCGAGCGGAACCCCGGCCTCGGCGGTCAGCCGGCTGCCGACCGCCGGCACGCCGAACCGCTTCGCGAGCCCCGCCACGTCGACGACGTGGTCTCCGTGCTGATGGGTCACGAGCACGTGCGTGATCGCCACGTCGCGCTGCGCAACCACGTCGAGCAGGGGCTGCTCGACCCCGTTCGAGTCGACGAGCACGCCGCTGCCGCCGTCCTCGTCGGCGACGAGGTAAGCGTTCGACGTCCACGTCGGATGCTCGGCCCGCTCGACGATCACGAGATCTGGATCACGCTCCGGATGCCGTCCTGCGCCTCCATCAGCTCGAAGCCGCGGTTGACGTCGTCGAGCGACAGCCGGTGCGAGATGAACGAGTCGACGTCGATCTCGCCGGCGAGCCACCGCTCGACGAGGCGCGGCACGCCGTCGCGGCCCTTGACGCCGCCGAAGGACGAGCCCGCGACCCGGCGGCCGGTGATCAGCAGGCGCGGCACGATGTCGAGCGTCTCGCCCTTCCCGGCGACGCCCGCGACCGTGCAGAGCCCCCAGCCCATCCGTGCCGTCTCGACCGCCTGCCGCATCACGTCGACGTTGCCCGTCGCCTCGAAGGTGTAATCGGCGCCGAAGCCGCCGGTGAGCTCGAGGATGCGCTCGACCGCGCCGGAGCCGCCGGTCAGCGTCTCGGTCGCGCCGTGCACCGTCGCGAGCGCCAGCCGGTCGGCGGACAGGTCGACGCAGACGATCCGCTCCGCCCCCTGCAGCCGGCAGCCGATCACGGCGCCGAGGCCGACCATGCCTGCACCGAACACGACGCAGGTCGAGCCGGGCTCCACACGCGCGGTGTTCATGGCGGCGCCGATCCCGGTCGAGAGGCCGCACGCGAACAGGCACGCTCCCTCGAGCGGCGCCTCGGGATCGATCTTCGCGAGGGCGATCTCCGGCATCACCGTGTATTCCGCGAAGGTCGAGGTGCCCATGAAGTGGCGGACCCGTTCGCCGTCGCGCGAGAGGCGCGTCGTGCCGTCGGGTAGGTAGCCGTTGTTCTGCTGGTCCCGGATCGCGATGCAGAGGTTCGTCCGGTCGCTCCTGCAGTGGACGCACTCCCGGCACTGCGGTGAGAAGAGCGTGACGACGTGGTCGCCCGGCGAGAGCGACGTGACTCCCTCTCCGATGCGCTCGACGACGCCGGCGCCTTCGTGTCCGAGCACCGTCGGCGCGTAGCCGGACGGGTCGGCGCCC
>JBOGZX010000327.1:0-4700 GCA_050697615.1 Gaiellaceae bacterium | reverse complement strand
GGGTCAGGATGTCGTGGTCGGCGAAGTGGAGCTGAAAGCCCGACACGCCGGGAAGCGAGCCGGCGGGTGCCCGGATCTCGGCCGGGAAGTCGGGAAACGTCGCCAGGTCGTTGCCCTGCAGCGCCGTCTACGAGGTGAAGCGGCCGCCCGTGAGCTGCATGCCGTCGCCGGAGTCGCCGGCGAACCGGATCACGACGGAGTCGAGCTGCTCGACGGGCTTCGCCATCGCCCGAGCGACACTAGCACCGCGGGCCACGGCGCCCTGGGAATCTCTCGGCCGAGCGCCGCCCCGGTCAGGCGGAGACGGCGAGCCCGTCGGCGAGCAGGCCGTCGCGCATCTCCACTCGCCGCGGCGCGCGCGCCGCCAGCGTCGCGTCGTGGGTCGCGACGATCACTGTCGAGCCGTGCTCGGCCGCGAGCCCCGCGAGCAGCTCGATGATCTCGCCGCCGGTCTTCGAGTCGAGGTTTCCGGTCGGCTCGTCGGCCAGCACGACGCGCGGATCGACCGAGAGCGCTCGGGCGATCGCCACCCGCTGCTGCTCCCCGCCCGACATGTGCTGTGGGAGATGATCTGCGCGCTCGGCGAGCCCCACCTCGCCGAGCAGCTCGAGCGCCCGGTCGCGTGTGCCGCCGACCGGGACAAGCTTCGCCTCGACGTTCTCGAGCGCCGTCAGCGTCGGAATCAGGTTGAACTGCTGGAAGACGAAGCCGAATGACCTCAGCCGCAGCCCCGCCAGCTCGCGGTCGGGGAGCGTGGCGAGGTCGCGTCCCTCGAACTCGATCGTGCCCGCGCTCGGCCGGTCGAGCGCCCCGAGCAGCTGGAGCAGCGTCGTCTTCCCGGAGCCGCTCGGCCCCTCGAGCGCGATGAGCTCACCCGCGGAGATCTGGAGGTCGACGCCGTCGAGCGCCCGCACCGTCGCCGGCCCGCGCTGGAAGAGCTTCGCGACGCCGCGGACCTCGTACTGCGCCGCCATCTCAGTCGACCTGCCTGAGCGCGTCCGCGGGCCGGAGGCGCGCGGCGCGGAGCGCGCCGGCCGTCCCCGCGATCAGCCCCCCGAGGAGAGCGAGTCCGAAGCCGATCGCGAGGACGCCGACGCCGATCGGCGCGTCGAGCGACACGCTGCTCGTGACGGTGCGTGCCGCCCCGGCGCCGAGGCCCAGGAGATTGCCGCCGCCGGTCGGCGAGTGTGCCGAGAGCGTCGGGCCGAACGCGTCGATCGCGAGCGCCGCGATCACGCCGAGCCCGATTCCGAGCAGGCCGCCGAGCACGCCCTGCGCGAGCGACTCGCCGGCGATCTGGCGGACGACCATACGCTGCGTCCAGCCGAGCGCCTTGAGTGTCCCGAGCTCGCGGATGCGCTTGCCCACGGAGGAGAGCGCCAGCAGCGCAGCGATCAGGAACGCCGCGGCGGCGGCGACGATCGCGAGCACGACTCCGAGGCTGTGCGAGAGGTTCGACGCGTTGACGAGCGAGCCGCTGATCTTGTCCGCGACCTCCTTGGAGCTCGCGACCTGCGCCTGCGGCAACGCCGTCTGGATCGCCTTCTGCACCTGTGAGACCGAGGCGCTGCTGTCGGCCCGGACGAGCACGACGTTCGCGAGGCCGGTCTCGTGCGCGAGCGTCTGCAGCTGCTTCAGCGGCAGGTAGACGTCTGCGCTCTGGCCGCCGAGCGGCGGGCTGACGATGCCGACGACGGCGAACGAGGTGCCGTTCAGGTCGAGCTTCGAACCGATCTTCAGCCCGTGCTTCACGGCGTAGGCACCCGAGACCAGCGCCTCGTGGCCGCCGGCCGCGGCGAGGTAGCGGCCCTTCGTCACCTGCGCGGTCGTGACGACGCCCATGGTCGGATGCGTCTGGTCGACCCCTCCGATCGTGTACGCGCTCGTCGTGATGTTCGTCTGCGGCGGATCGAGCACCTGCTGCAGCGTCTGGCGCGGGGTCGTGAAGTTCGTGCGCAGGCGCTGCAGCGACTTGGGCAGGCACTTCGCGAACGCGCCGCGGTCGAAGCGTCCACGACCGCCGCCGAATCCGGAGCCGCCGCCGCCACCGCCGGAGCGGCTGCCGAAGCCGCCGCCCGAGGACGAGCCGCCACCGGAGGACGAGCCGCCGCCCGAGGACGAGCCTTGCGGGTTCAGCTTCTGCATGCAGGCCTGCATCGCCTGGAACTGCGCCGCCGTGGGCCGCGGGATGTTCCGCTGGATCTTGAACGTCTGTCCGCCGGTCTTCAGCTTCGCGACGATCTTCGGCACGACGCCCTCCTGGTGCTCTGCGAGCAGCGTCAGCCCCTGCGTCACCTGGGCGACGCCGGCGATCGAGCCGATCTGCTTCGCCGCCGTCTGCTGGAACGTCAGCTGGGTGCCGGGCAGGAAGAAGTCGTGGACGAAATGGGCGCCCGGCTTCCCGAGCTTCGACAGGTCGGTGAGCGCCGACTGGTTCGCCTGGATCAGGTCGCGGTTTCCGCCGCCGCCGCCGGGCCCGCCGAACCCGCCCGTGTCCTGCTGCTGCGGCGAGAGTGTCACGGTCAGGTCGGTGCCGATGCCGCCGAGCGGGTTCAGGGTCTTCGATTGCGCCCGGTCGAGCCCTCTCGACAGGCTCGAGATCGCGATCACGAGCGCGACGCCGAGGCCGAGCCCGAGGAGGGTGACGATCGTGCGTGCCCTGCGGCGCACGAGCTCGTTGCGGAGATAGCGGACGTAGAACACGCACCGAACCCAACCAGCCGGGCCTCAACGTTCCCTAAGAGCAGCCCACGAACAGGCTGAGGATCGGGTGGTGGATCGCGGTCCGGCTACCTGACCGTGGGCTTACGCAGCGGCTTCGGTGGCCGAGCGCTCGTCGCGTGGCGGCGGGATCGCGTCGGCAGCGTGCGTTCCGGTGCGCAGCGGCACCTCGTGCACGAGCCAGGCGAGGGCGAAGGCCAGCAGCGAGACGACGCCCGCCATCAGGAACACCGGGTGAAGCGCCGCCGCGAATGCGTGCTCGAACGCCGCGTGTGTGGCCGGCGGCAGGCGCTTGATGCTCGCGGGATCGGTGGCGGCCGGCAGCTTCGCGTTCGCCGGCAGCCTGCTCGCGAGCTCATGCCCCAGCCGGTTGGCGAAGATCGTCCCGAACAGAGCGACGCCGATCGAGCCGCCGATCTGGCGGAACAGCGTCGAGCCGCTCGTCGCCACGCCCATCACCGAGTAGTCGACGGCGTTCTGCACCGCGAGCACGAGCACCTGCATCACCATCCCGAGCCCGAGCCCGAGCACGAGCGCGAACAGCGCGGCGAACCAGACGCTGGTGGCCGCGCTGAGCGTCGAGAGCAGGAACATCCCGGTGGCCATCACCGCCGTGCCGACGATTGGAAACACCTTGTAGCGGCCCATCCGGGTGATCAGCTGTCCGCTGACGATCGACGTGAACAGCACGCCCGCCATCAGCGGCAGCAGCTGCAGGCCCGACTTCGTCGGACTCGATCCCTTCGTGATCTGGAGGTAGAGCGGCAGGTACGTGACGGCGCCGAACAGGGCGAAGCCGACGATGAACCCGACGGAGCTCGTCACCGAGAAGGTGCGGTTGTGGAAGAGCGTCAGCGGCAGGATCGGCTCCTTCGCGCGGCTCTCGACGACCACGAAGAGCGGTACGAGCAGGATGCTGAGCACGATCAGGATCACGATCGGAGCCGACCCCCACGCCCAGGTCGTGCCGCCGAGGCTCGTGAAGAGGATGATCGACGTGAGCGACGCGGCGAGCAGCGATGCGCCGAGATAGTCCATCGCGTGCCTGTGCTTCTCGGCGCGCGAGTGGAACGCGGCGGCGATCACCGAGAGCGCCACGATGCCCACCGGCAGGTTCACGTAGAAGATCCAGCGCCAGGAGAGGTTGTCGACGAAGAAGCCGCCGAGCAGCGGCCCGACGACGGTGGAGACGCCGAAGACGCCGCCGAAGTAGCCCTGGTACTTGCCCCGCTCGCGCGGTGGGATGATGTCGCCGACGACCGCGAGCGTCGTCACCATCAGTCCGCCCGCGCCGATGCCCTGCAGCGTCCGGAAGCCGATCAGCTCGACCATGCTCTGCGAGATCCCGCAGAGCGCGGAGCCGACGAGGAAGATCACGATCGCGACCTGCAGCACCTTCTTCCGTCCGTAGAGGTCGCCGAGCTTCCCATACAGCGGCCCGGCGATCGTCGAGCTGAGCAGGTAGGCGGTCACGACCCACGAGAGATGTGCGATGCCGCCGAGATCGCCGACGATCGTCGGCAGCGCCGTCGAGACGATCGTCTGGTCGAGCGACGCCAGCAGCAGCACCAGCAGCAAGGCGCCGAAGATCAGCCGCACCGACTGGCGGCTTGCCGCGACGCTGTCGATCGCCGATCCGGCGGACATGCCGGTTCCCATCATCCTCGACGCCCGAGTGGGCGGAGAATCCGACCCGTGCGCCGAGGCTGTGTGCGATGCCGGACGACGTGGCCCGCGCCGGCGTAGGCGCGCGGGCAGCGCCGGGCGATCCGAGCCGCTCGACCGCCGCGCTCCGCGAACGCCGACCTACGCTTAGGAGATGGATGGGGACACCGCCGCCGACCGGCCCGGGTGGAGGAAGCCGCTCGACCGCCTGACAGTCGGATTGCCGCGCGGCTACCGGGTGGCGATCGACTGGCTGATCACGCTCGTCGCCGCGCTCTTGGCCGTGCTCGCGGTCAAGCAGCTCATCATCAACC
>JBOGZX010000326.1:0-7270 GCA_050697615.1 Gaiellaceae bacterium | reverse complement strand
GGATCATGGAGATCCCCGACGTGATCGCGATCAACAAGATGGACCATCCGATGGCGAAGACGATGCTCACCGAGGTGCGGCAGGTGCTCTCGCTTGGCCCCAAGCACGGCTGGCGACCGCCGATCGTCCTCACCGAGGCGATCCGAGGTGAGGGAGTCGAGACCCTGCGGGAGAAGATCGCGGAGCACCGCGCGTGGCTCGAGGCGGAAGGCGAGCTCGAGCGCCGCCGCCGGAAGAATCTCGCGCAGGAGGTGTTCCAGGTCGCCTCCGCACGGGCGCGGCGCCACCTCGAGCACGCGGTGCGCGACGACCCGGAGCTCGCGCGCCTGCTGGACGACGTGCAGGAACGGCGGCTCGACCCTCTGACGGCCGTTCGTGAGATCCTCGAGACGGTGTTCCGGATTGGCGACGAGACCGACGCTCGCTGACATCGAGGCGGCGCGCGAGCGCATCGCCGGCCACGCCCGGGTCACACCCGTCTACGGCTCGGAGTCGCTCGGGCGCCGCTGCGGGCGCACGGTGTGGCTGAAGGCCGAGAATCTCCAACGGACGGGTGCGTTCAAGGTGCGGGGTGCCGTGAACAAGCTCGCGACGCTCGGAGAGGCGCAGCGTGCGGCGGGCGTGATCGCCGCGAGCGCCGGCAACCACGGCCAGGCCGTTGCCTGGGCCGCGCGTCAGCTCGGGATCAAGGCGACGGTCTACATGCCGCAGGACGCGCCGATGGCGAAGGTCGACGCGACCCGCAACTATGGCGCGGAGACGGTGCTGGCGGGCGCCGGATTCGACGAGGCGCTCGTCGAGGGGACGGCCCAGTCCGCCCGGACCGGAGCGACGTTCGTGCACGCATTCGAGGACGAGGTGGTGATCGCGGGCCAGGGGACGATCGGCCTGGAGCTCGCCGCCGAGCTGCCCGAGGTGGAGACGTTCCTGCTGCCGGTCGGCGGCGGCGGGCTGGCGTCGGGCATCGCGATCGCGCTCCGCGCGCTGCGTCCGCGGGTGCGGCTCGTCGGCGTCCAGGCCGGCAAGACCGGCCGCGGCACGATCGCCGACGGGATCGCCGTCAAGCATCCCGGGGTCCTCACCATGTCGATCCTCGACGACCTGCTCGACGACCTCGTCCAGATCGAGGACGAGGAGATCTCCGAGGCGATCACGCTGCTGCTCGAACGCGCGAAGCTGGTGGTCGAGGGGGCCGGGGCCGCGTCCGTGGCGGCCCTGCTCACCGGCAAGGCCGGCGGAGTCGGGTCGGTCTGCGCCCTGCTCTCCGGCGGCAACATCGACCCGACGCTGCTGATCTCGGTGATGCGGCACGGGCTCACGCTCGCGGGGCGATACCTCGTCGTGCGGACGCGGATCTCCGACCGGCCGGGCGCGCTCGTCGAGCTGCTCGAGCTGGTCGCCGCCGAGCGCGGGAACGTCGTCTCGGTCGAGCACCACCGCGAAGGCATGGCGGTGCACATCGCCGAGACCGAGGTGGAGCTGACCGTCGTGACGCGCAACGAGGAGCACTGCGCGCACCTCTGCGGGGTCCTCGTCGACCGCGGCTACGCGCTCGACCGCATCAGCTGAGCCGATCTACCCGCCGCAGCGCCTGAAGGAGACGACGTCGCCCTCGAAGTCGACGACGCCGCCCTCGGCGACGGCGCTCACGTCGAAGCCCTCGCGCTGCAGCAGCGACGCCGCGATCGCCGCCCGGGCACCGCTCTCGCAGACGGTCACCACCGGCTTCTCGCGCTCGAGCGCGCCGGCGCCGAGCTTCCTGATCAGGCGGTAGGGGATGTTGCGCGAGCCGGGGAGGTAGCCGCTGTCCCGCTCGGTCGTCTCGCGGACGTCGATCACCTGCACGTCCGTCTTGGCGAGCAGGCGCTTCAGCTCGTTCACGTCGACCGTCGCGAGCGTCTCCGTCGCGTGTGTCTCGACGACGTAGCCGGCGATCTCGAAGATCCCGGCCGCCCACAGCTTTCGCGCGGCCGCGAGCGCCTCGTCGCGGCCCGGCGCGTGCAGCACCACGGGCTCGCCGGGCGAGAGCACGAAGCCGGCCTTCGTCCCGAACGAGCCGCCGTCCAGAGGCACGCTGATCGCGCCGCGCACGTGCCCCGCCGCGTGGTCGACGAAGGGACGCACGTCGAGCACGGTGCGCTGACCGGGCGCGGAGAGCTCGGAAGGTTCCTCGGGCCGTGCGAGCCAGGCCCCGCGGTTGAGCTCGACGACCCGCTCGGTCGTGGGCGGACGTGGTGTGGAGACCGACGCGGAGACGAGCACGAACTCCTGCACGTCGTGGAAGCCGAGCGCGGCGTTCGTCTCGCGCTCGTGGCCGATCGTCGACGAGCGGTCGGGGCGCATCGCGCCGCCACACAGCGAGCCGGCGAGGTGGCCGGGATACACCTCGACCTGGTCCGGCAGCTCGGCCAGACGCCCGAGCGAATGGAACAGATCCTGCGCACCCTCGCGCGCGGCGACCGCGAGGTCGGGCCGGGCGGCGTCGCCGACGAAGAGCGAGTCGCCGGTGAGCGCGATCCGCTCGTCGACGACGAACGAGCAGTGCTCCGGGCGGTGGCCCGGCGTGTGCAGGACGCGGATCCGGACGCCGCCCACCGCCAGCGTCGCGCCGTCCGCCAGCTCCTCGAACGGGAATCCCGGCTCGGCGAGCGGGTGCACGGCCGTCGGCGTGCCGTGCTCGAGTGCGAAGCGACCGTGGCCCGAGACGTGGTCGGCGTGGGTGTGCGTCTCGAGCACCCGCTCGATCGCGACTCCCTCCCTGGCCGCCGCCTCGACGTACTGCTCGATCGCGAACGCCGGGTCGACGACGACGGCAACGCCGGCGCCGCGGTCGCCGACGAGGTACGACCCGCAGCCCAGGTCGTCGTCGACGAACTGCCGGAAGAGCAGCACGCCCGCCACCTTACAACCCGAGGTGGCGGGCGATCACCATGCGCTGAACCTCGTTCGTGCCCTCGCCGATCTCGAGGATCTTCTGGTCGCGGTAGAGCCGCGAGATCGCGTACTCGTCCATGAAGCCGTAGCCGCCGTGGATCTGCAGCGCCCAGTTCGCCGCACGGTGCGAGAGCTCGCCGGAGAAGAGCTTCGCCATCGCCGCCGTCTTCGCGAACGGGCGCCCCTCGTCCTTCTCCCAGGCCGCCTTCCACACGAGGTTCCGGGCCACCTCGATCTCGGTCGCCATGTCGACGAGCTTCGTCTGCACGGCCTGGAAGCTCGCGATCGGCCTGCCGAACTGCTCGCGCTGCCGGGCGTAGTCGAGAGCGAGGTCGTAGCAGCCCTGCGCGAGCCCGACCCCCATCGCCGCGACCGAGATGCGGCCACCGTCGAGGATCCGCATGAACTGATGGAAGCCTTCCCCGCGCGGGCCGAGCAGATTGCCTTCGGGGACGCGTGCGCCCTGGAAGCTCAGCTCGCGGGTGTCGGAGGCGCGCCAGCCGAGCTTCTGCATCGGCTCCGAGACCACGTAGCCGGGCGTGCCGTTCGGGACGACGATGTTCGAGATCTCGCCCTCGCCGGTGACGGCCGTGATCGTGACGCACGCCGTGATGTCGGTGCCCGCGTTCGTGATGAAGATCTTCGAGCCGTCGATCGTCCATTCGCCGCCGGCGAGCCGCGCGGTCGTGCGCGTGGCACCCGCGTCCGAGCCGGCGTTCGCCTCGGTGAGCCCGAAGGCTGCGAGCCTCCGGCCGGACGCGAGGTCGGGCAGCCACTCGCGCTTCTGCTCCTCGCTGCCGAAGTACCAGATCGGCAGGGTTCCGAGCGAGTGATGCGCGGCCACCGTGATCGCCACCGACGAGTCGACGCGGGTCAGTTCCTCGACGGCGATCGCGTACGAGACCGTGTCGGCGCCGGCGCCGCCGTAGGCCTCCGGGATCGTCATCCCCATCAGCCCGAGCTCGGCGAGCTCCGAGACCAGCTCGTATGGAAACCGCTTCTCGCGGTCGAGCTCCTCGGCGACGGGCGCGACTTTCTCGAGCGCGAACTGCCGGACGGTGTCCCGCAGAAGCTCGTGCTCCGGGTCGAGGTCGAAGTTCACGCGCGCTTGTCGTCGGCGAGCCGCTGTGCGAGCTCGACGATCAACCGCACGCCGTAGCCGGTGCCGCCCTCGTCGAGCGCGTAGTCGGGGCGCTTGCGCCGCAGGTAACCCGGGCCGGCCATGTCGACGTGCGCCCATGGGCCCTCGCCCGCGAACTCCTGCAGGAACTCCGCCGCCAGCACCGGTCCTCCCTCGCCGAACTCGGAGGCGTTCTTCATGTCGGCGAAGTTGGAGTCGATGTAGCGGCGGTAGCGGGGGTGGAGTGGGAAGCGGCAGCCGAGGTCGCCGCTGATCTCGGTGGCGGCCTGGATGTGGGCGGCCCAGGTCTCGTCGCTTGCGAACCAGCCGGCGATCAGATCCCCGAGCGCGCGCGCCATCGACCCCGTCAGCGTGGCGAAGTCGATCATGTGGGTCGCACCCGACTCGCGGGCGTGGTGTAGCGCGTCGGCGAGCACGAGGCGTCCCTCGGCGTCGGTGTTGATCACCTCGATCGTCTTTCCGTTGGCCGCGCGCAGCACGTCGCCCGGCTTGTAGGCACGCGCGTCCTGGACGTTCTCGGTCGAGGCGACGACGGCGACGAAACGCACCGGGAGCTCGAGCTCGGCGATCGCCGCGGCGCCCTCGAGCACGGCCGCGCCGCCCGCCATGTCGCCCTTCATGTCCTGCATCCGGAGCGGCGGCTTCAGCGAGAGGCCGCCGGAGTCGAACGTGATCGCCTTGCCGACGACTGCGAGCGTGACGTCCGCGGCCGCCGAGGGTGGGAAGTAGCGCAGGACGATCAGCTGCGGGTCGTGCGCGCTTCCCTGTGCGACGGCGAGAAACGCCCCCATGCCCTGCTCCTCGAGCCAGTCGCGGCCGTGGCAGGAGACGGTCAGGTGCTCGAACGCGAACGACTTCGCGTGCTCGGCCAGCGTCCCGGGCGTCAGGTCGTTCGAGGGGCGGTTCACCAGGTCGCGCGCCGCGTCGATACGGCGGCAGACGACCGCCTGCCGCTCGGCCAGACCGCGGAGCCCGTCGGGCGCCGCCAGCGCGAGGGTGAGCTCCGGGCGGTCGGCGTAGCCGCGTTTGTAGATGCCTGCGTCGTAGGCGCCGTACGCAGTCCCCTCGACCAGCGCCCGCACCTGGGTTGCGGGATCCAGCGCGAGCGCGTCGTCGACGCTCCACGCGACGGGGCCGCCCTCGCCCCGGAGTGCGCGCGCGACGGCCGCTGCCGCGGTTCGCAGACCGTCGCCGTCGAGCGGCGGCGAGGCGCCGACGCGAATGCCGCCGTCGTCGCGATGGAGCTCGCCGGCCGCGATGCCGGCGTCGACATGTGCGCGGACGTCGGACGCGCTCGAAGCCCTGATCTCGACCCGCATACCGAGAGGCGATGCTACCGAGGAAGAACGCGCCTTGTGTCGAATTCCTGACCGCTCGATAACCGAATCCGTACGAGCTCCGGAGTACCTTGCGCCTCATGCACATCGCTCACACCGTGGAGTCGTTGACCGAGGAGATCGGGCGGATCGTGGCCGAGCGGCAGGAGCTGCGCGCGTCGGGAGCCGGCGCCGCCGCGCTCGAGGAGAACCGCAGCAGGCTTGCCGCGTCGCAGAGCGCCCTGTCGCGCCTGCTGATCGAACGGCACCTCCCGGCCGCCGAGACCGCCTGAGCCCTTCCTTGTGTACGGTTGCGGCCGGCAGCGGCCCACGACCAAAGGAGCGATCAAGCGATGGCAGCCAGGGACTTCTTCGACAGCCTCGAGTCGCGGGCCGACGCCGCGAAGCTGGCGGGGATGAGCAACTCGTACCTCTTCGACATCGAGGGGGAGGGTCAGTGGCACGTCGACGTGCGCGACGGCAAGATCGCGGTCGCCGAGGGCGGCGGCGACGCCGACGCGACGATCTCGACCACGGCCGAGACGTTCGAGAGGATCGTCGCCGGCGACCAGAACCCCACGACGGCCTACATGACCGGCAAGCTGAAGATCAAGGGCGACATGGGCGCGGCCATGAAGCTCCAGAAGATCTTCTAGTCGCCGTCGTCGTGTAGCTCGACGAGGAGCGCACCCCCGGCGACGCGGTCCCCCTGTCGCACGTGCACGGCGCGCACGGTCGCGTCGTACGGCGAGAGGAGCGGCGTCTCCATCTTCATCGCCTCGAGCACGACGAGCGGCTGACCCGCGGCGACGGTGGAGCCTTCTCCGACGTGCACCTTGATCACGGTCCCCGGCATCGGGGCCGAGACGGTGCGCGGTCCCGCGGCCGCGGCTCCCGTGTCGTGTGTGGCGGCGTCGACGGCGGGCGGCGGCTGCGGCGCCGGAGCCGGCAGGTTGAGCCGGAAGGCGCCGCGCCAGATCGGGTCGGGGAGCGCGGCCGGCGGAGGCGAGAGCGGCGGGTATTCGGCGAGGAAGGCCGTCGTCGTCGCGCCCGCCCGGAGGGCGGGATGGGAGACGAGCCAGCGGAGGAACGGCAGGTTGGTGGTGACCCCCCGCACCTCCGTCTCGGCGAGCGCCGCCGCCAGCCGGTCGAGCGCCGCCTCGCGCGTGTCGGCGCTCGCGATCAGCTTGGCGATCAGCGGGTCGTACGAGGTGCCGATCTCGTCCCCCTCGGCCACGCCCGATTCCACGCGGATCGACGCCGGCAGTCGCAGCCGCTCGATCCGCCCGGCCTGCGGCAGGAAGCTGCGTGGATCCTCCGCGTACAGCCGCACCTCGACGGCATGCCCTTGTAACAGACTGTTACTTGCCTGCCCTTGTAACAGACTGTTACTTGCAGGTTCGAGCCGTTCGCCGGCGGCGATGCGCAGCTGCCACCGGACGAGGTCGAGCCCCGTCACCGCCTCCGTGACCGGATGCTCCACCTGGATGCGGCCGTTCAGCTCCAGGAAGTAGAACTCCCGCCCCTCGAGCACGAACTCGACGGTGCCGGCGCCGACGTAGCCGACGGCCTTCGCGAACCGCACGGCGGCGTCGCTCATGCGGGCGCGCAGCTCGGGGTCGAGCGCCGTCGACGGTGCCTCCTCGAGCACCTTCTGGTGCCGCCGCTGCACCGAGCACTCGCGCTCGCCGAGCGGGAGCACCGTGCCGTGGGCGTCGGCGAGCAGCTGGATCTCGATGTGCCGCGGCCGCTCGAGATACCGCTCGAGGTACACGCGGTCGTCGCCGAAGCCCGCCTGCGCCTCCCGGCGCGCTGCCTCGAGAGCCGCCTCCAGCCCGGCCCGCGAGCGCACGATCCGCATGCCGCGCCCGCCGCCGCC
>JBOGZX010000325.1:0-1774 GCA_050697615.1 Gaiellaceae bacterium | reverse complement strand
TTGTGATCCATCGTGGCCACCGTCAGGTCGGCCCGCCTGACGCCGCGACCGGCGGTCCGCAGCACCTCGAAGGCCTGCGGACTCGTCACCTCGTGCACGAGGTGCAGGTCGACGAAGAGCAGCGACGGCTCGCCCTCGGCGGCGGTGACGACGTGCTCGTCCCAGATCCGGTCGAACAGCGTGCGGGCGTTCACTGCGGCCGCTCCGCCGCATAGGAGCCGAAGAGCCGCAACTCGCGCGTCAGCTCTCGAAGCTCCGAGAACACCGCACGCAGGGGCGGGTCGAGCACGTGGCCGTCGACGACGGCGTCGAAGCGGTAGCGCCACGGCGAGTCCGGGAGCGGCCGCGAGACCAGCTGGACGAGGTTGACCCCGTGCTCGCCGAACGGCGCGAGCGCCCGCACGAGCGCGCCCGGCCGGTGGTCGGTGACGAAGGACAGCGCGGTGCGCCGGCCCTCGCCCCCGGCGAGCTGCGTGTACGGCGCGACGGCGACGAACCGGGTGAATGCCGACGGCCCGTCGCCCACGTCGTCGGCGATCACGTCGAGCGAATAGGTGGAAGCTGCGATCGGGCTCGCGATCGCGAACGCCGAGGGATCGCCGCTCTCGGAGATCTCGCGCGCCGCGTCGGCCGTCGTCGCCGACGGGATCGTGTCGACCTGCCAGTTTGCGAGCAGCCCGCGGCACTGGTCGAGCGCCGCCGGGTGCGAGCGGATCACGCGCGCGTCCTCGAGCCTGCTGCCCGGGAGCCCGAGGACGCAGTGGCGGATCTGCAGCGTCGCCTCGCGGACGATCGAGAGGGGCGAGCGGAAGAGCAGGTCGTGCGTCTCGGCGATCGGGCCGATCAGCGAGCTCTCGATCGGCAGGACGCCGAGCGACACGTCCGCGCCGGCCGCGGCGTCGACGACCGCGGTGAAGCTCGACAGCCCGACGGAGCGGGCCGCTTCCGGAACGAGCACGGCGGCTGCCGCGTCGCTGTGGCTCCCCGGAGGTCCGGGGTAGCCCACGACGACCCCGGGCGTCATCGGGTCGGGAAGTCCAATCGCACCGGCAGCCCGCAATGCGCGCAGTATGTGCGGGCGGCGCCCTTGCGGGTCGCGCGAGCGCGGGGATCGGGGGTCGAGCACGAGCAGGTGACAGCCGCCTTCCACGGGGGCTCGGCCGTCACGACAGTGCGGTCGTCCATGTCTCCTCCTGACCTCGAGTTGAGCCTGCGAGCGCCGACAGCACGACGTCGCAGAACCGGGAAGTCGTCGCGTCGCCTCCGAGATCGGGCGTCGGTGCGGCATCGAGCGCCGCGTCGACGGCCCGCTCCAGCAGCGCCGCAAGGTCGGGCCGTCCGAGCGCGTGCTCGAGCAGGAGCGCGAGCGACCGCAGCATGCCCGCCGGGTTCGCGGCGCCGGTGCCGGCGATGTCGGGCGCCGAGCCGTGCACGGGCTCGAAGATTCCCGGCCCGCCGGCGCCGAGGCTCGCGGACGCGGCGAGCCCGAGACCGCCGGTGACTGCCGCGGCGACGTCGGACAGGATGTCGCCGAACATGTTCTCCGTGAGGAGGACGTCGAACTGCTCCGGCCGGGTGACGAGATCCATCGCGGCGCTGTCGACCAGGGCGTGCCGCAGCTCGACGTCGGGATAGTCGGCCGCCACCTCGCCGACCACGCGGCGCCAGAGCCTCGACGTGTCGAGCACGTTCGCCTTGTCGACCGACACGAGCCCCCCGCGCCGGCTGCGCGCGAGGTCGAACGCACGCCGCGCGATTCGTTCGACCTGGGCGG
>JBOGZX010000324.1:0-2515 GCA_050697615.1 Gaiellaceae bacterium | reverse complement strand
GTTGATCACGAGGAACGCCTTCGGGATCGTGATCCACCATGCCTCGTGCACTAGGCTCCCCGCTCCGTGGGCCGGACCTCGACGAAGGCGTGCAGGTCGCCGGCGTCGCCGCGCGGGATCCGTACGGCGCCTGCGCCGAGGTCGCGCGCGATCCGCGCGCGGAGCTCCACCGACGTGCCGTTGGAGGAGACGGTCACTCCCTGACCGTTCCGGATCCCGCGCTCGCGGGCGTCGGAGGGGGCGAGCTGAACCTCGCCGTCCGGCTGCTGGAAGCGAAGCTCCGGCGTCCGTTCGACCGCGACCCCGGAGAAGAGCGGCCGGTAGGCCACGAGCCGCAGGCCTTTCCCTGTTTGTAACAGACTGTTACTTGCCGGGGTCGGTGCGGGTTTCGCGCGCTCGGCCGGGCGGCTCGCGCGCGGGGGCAGGTCGGCCTGCTCGCCGATCTCGCCGAAGGAGATGCCGCCGAAGCACTTTGCCGAGATCTCGTCGAAGACCGCCGAGACGTGCGGCGAGATCTCGACGCCGAAGCGCTCGCCGAGCTTCGACACCCAGGCGAGCACGTCGGGCACCGGAGCGAGGACGGCGCGCCGCTGCCGTTGCAGCCTGCCTTCGAGGTTGATCGTGGTCCCGTCCCGCTCCAGATAGCTCGTTCCCGGCAGGACGAGGTCGGCGAGCCCGCGGAAGCTCTCCTCGAACATGCCGATCCCGATCACCGTGTCGGCCTCGGCGGCCATCGCCACGACGCTCGGATCGGTCGCCGCCTCGTCGCCGGAGATGATCAGGACGCGCGGCTTCTGGTCGCCGGGCTCGCCGTCGCCGGCCGCGCTCCATGCGTCCGAGACGCCGCGGCCGTTCGGCGTCAGCGGCAGGTAGTAGACGCTCTCGGCGGTCACGCCGGCCGCCTTCGATTCGTCGTCGGTGATCAGCACGTCGACCGGGCCGTCGGGCGCCTCGAACGTGACGGTCGCCCCCGCCCGCCGCGCAGCCCTGATCCACAGGTCGACGATCGGCGCGCGTTCGACGGCCGGCACGTCGCAGAGGACGACGACGGTCTTCGCGGCGCGGATCGTCGACAGCGGCGACCGCCATGCGTCGAGCGTGTCGGGAACCGGCTCCGGCAGCACGGCTCCGTGCGCCCCCAGCCCGCGCCGCAGCACCTTGGCGAGCGCATAGGCCTCCTCGACCGACTCGCTGCCGGACAGTGCGGTCACCGTCGCGCCGCCGCCGGCGCGCAGCAGCCGCTCGGCCTCGTCGAGCGCGTCGTCCCACGAGATCGCCTCGAACCGGCGCCGCCCCGCCCTGCGCAGCGGCGCCGCGATCCGGTCGCGCGCGTGCAGATGGTCGTACGCGAACCGCCCCTTGTCGCACAGCCATCCCTCGTCGACCTGCGGGTGGTTGCGCGACAGGATGCGCTTCACCTTCCCCTCGCGCGTCGTCGCGCTGATGTTGCAGCCGACCGGGCAGAGGCCGCAGACCGTCGGCACGTTCTGGATCTCCCACGGCCGCGCCTCGAAGCGGTACTGCGTCGAGGTGAGCGCGCCGACCGGGCAGATCTCGGTGACGTTGCCGGAAAAGTGGCCCCGGTACGGCTCGTCCTCGAAGGTGGCGATGATCGACTGCGCACCGCGGTTGATCGCGACGAGCTGCCCGTCCTCGGCGACCGCGTCGCTGAAGCGCGTGCAGCGGTAGCAGAGGATGCACCGCTCGCGGTCGAGCGCGATCAGCGGCGAGATCGGGATCGGCTTCTCGAACGTGCGCTTCGCGAAGGTCATGCGCGTGTTGCCGGGGCCGTAGCGGAACGTCAGGTCCTGCAGCGGGCACTCGCCCCCCTTGTCGCATACGGGGCAGTCGAGCGGATGGTTGACGAGCAGGAACTCGAGCGTGGCGTTCTGCCCCTGCGCCGCGTTCGCGGAGCTGCGCGCGGTCTTCACGACCATGCCGTCCTGCGCGGTCAGCGTGCAGCCGGCCTGCAGCTTCGGCATGCCCTCGACCTCGACCAGGCACATGCGGCACGCGCCGACGGGCGGGCCGAGCCGCGGCTCGTAGCAGAAGACCGGAATCTCGACGCCCGCCGCCTGCGCGGTCTCGATCATGCCGGTGCCCTTCGGCACCTGCACCGTCCGCTCGTCGATCGTCACCGTGACGAGGTCGCTCATCGGCGTTGGCTCGACGGAGCCGGATAAAGGGCGGAGGTCACGGCTTCGCCGGGGCCGGAGCAGGTAATCACGCCGGGACCTCCGCGACGGGCGAGTGGGTGTGCATCTGGACGGGCGCGAGCACGTGGTCGAGCGACGAGCGGCCGCCGAACGGGCAGCCGCCCTCGTCGATGTGGCGCTGGAACTCCTCGCGGAACTTCGCGACGTACGAGGCGACGATGATCGCGTCGGAGTCGCCCAGCGGGCACAGGCACTTGCCGTTGATCCGGTCGCAGACGTCGAGCATGAAGTCGAGGTCCGACTGCGCGGCGCGGCCGTCCTCGAGCTTTTGCAGGATCGCCGTAAGCCAGCGCGTGCCC
>JBOGZX010000323.1:0-1633 GCA_050697615.1 Gaiellaceae bacterium | reverse complement strand
CGTTCGCGAAGCGCAGCGAGACGTGCGACGTGCCGTGAATCCGGTTCCAGCCGGCGAGATACTCCTCGCCGCATTTCTTGGCGATGCCATACGGCGACAGCGGTAGGAACGGCGCGTCCTCTCCCGCGGGCTCCGCGCACTCGCCGTAGCCGGCACCGCCGGACGAGGCGAAGATCACCTGCGCGCCGCGCGCGGCTCCAAGCGCGTTCACGGTGCCGACGACGTTGACCGCCGCGTCGTAGTCGGGCCGCTTCATCGACGTCTGCACGTCGGCCTGCGCCGCGAGGTGGAAGACGACGTCGGCGCCGACCGAGAACGGCTCTCGGATGTCGTGCTCGAGCAGCGTCGCCGCCGGGTTCACGTACTCCCGCTTCCCGGTCGCGAAGTTGTCGACGACGGTCACCTCGTCGCCGCGCGCGACGAGCGCGTCGACGAGATTCGACCCGATGAAGCCCGCCCCCCCGGTGACCACCGCCCGCATGCGGGCCGTAGATTACCGGCGGATGTTCATCACCTTCGAAGGGGTCGACGGCTCGGGCAAGTCGACCCAGGCCGACCTGCTCGCCGAATGGCTGCGCGAGCGGGGGAGGATCGTGCTCGCCACGCGGGAGCCGGGCGGAACCGCCGTCGGCGAGGCCGTGCGCGACCTGCTCCTGCACGGCGGCGAGCTCGCGCCGTGGACGGAGGCCGCGCTGTTCGCGGCGGCGCGCGCCGAGCATGTCGAGCGAGCGATCCGGCCCGCGCTCGAGCGGGGGGAGGACGTGATCAGCGATCGGTACCTCGACTCCTCGGTCGCCTACCAGGGGATCGCGCGGGGGCTCGGCGAGGAGCGTGTGCTCGAGCTCAACCTCGTTGTCACCCGACGGCTGCTGCCCGACCGGACGTTCCTCGTGCTCGTCGACCCCGAGGAGGCGCGGCGGCGCGGCGGCGAGATTCGGGACCGCATCGAGCGCGAGCCGGACGGCTTCATACGCCGCACCGACGAGGCATTCCGTTCGCTCGCGGCGACGTTCCCCGACCGGATCGTGACCGTCGACGGCTCACGGGCGCCCATCGAGATCGCGGAAGAGGTTCGTGAGCACGTTCGCCCGCTTCTCTGAGCACGCGGAGGCGGCGCGGCTGCTCGACGCGGCGCTGCGCGAAGGGCCGGCACACGCATACCTCTTCCACGGCCCTGCCGGCGTCGGCAAGCGCGAGGTCGCGCGCACGTTCGGGCGCTCGCTGCTCGGAACCGAGCGCGACTTCCATCCGGACCTGTACGAGCTCGACGCGCTCGGGGAGATGATCCGGATCGACGCGATCCGTGAGCTGCGCCGCGACCTGCACATGCGCCCGTTCGAGGCCGACCGGCGGGTCTATCTGATCCACCGCGCGCACCTGATGAACGCCGATGCCGCGGACGCGCTGCTGAAGGATCTCGAGGAGCCGCCGTCGTATGCGGTGATCGTCCTGATCGCCGACGACCTCGGCCCGATCGGCGAGACGATCCGCTCCCGGTGCCAGCTCGTGCCGTTCCGCCGGCTCTCCGAGCGGGCCGTCAGGGAGCTCGTCGACGCGCGAGCCCCGGAGCTCGACGAGCCGTCCCGCGCCGCGCTCGCGCGCGTCGCGGCGGGGCGCGTCGACCGGCTCGAGC
>JBOGZX010000322.1:0-3115 GCA_050697615.1 Gaiellaceae bacterium | reverse complement strand
GTCTTCACCTTCGTCGACACGCCCGGGGGCGTCACGCCTGCGAACACGGCGAGGCTGAACTGGATCCTCCAGAGGTACCCCGACGCGAAGATCCAGACCGAGAAGCAGTTCGTGGACAGCCAGATCGCCGGGCTGAATCAGTTCCTGCTGCTCCTCTACATCCTCCTAGGCCTCTCGATCATCGTCAGCCTGTTCGGGATCGTGAACACCCTCGTGCTCACCGTCTTCGAACGAACCCGCGAGATCGGGATGCTGCGCGCCGTCGGGATGACGCGCCGCCAGACCCGCAGGATGATCCGGCACGAGAGCATCGTGACGGCGCTGATCGGCGCGGCGCTCGGAATCCCGCTCGGCGTCGGGCTGGCGCTGCTCGTGAGCGAGGCGATCGGCTTTTTCGCCTTCGCCGTCCCGTGGGGCACGCTCGTCATCTTCATCGTCGCCGCGATCTTCGTCGGCTTCCTGGCCGCGATCTTCCCGGCGCGCCGCGCGTCCCGGTTGAACGTGCTCGAGGCGCTCCAGTACGAATGAGGTGACAGAGCTCGTCGCCCTGCTGCGCACGTTCGTCGCCGGGGACGCGCGGGAGGAGGCCGACCGCTGCGCGATGCTGAGGCTTGCACAGGAGCTCGAGCAGCCGCTGTCGCGGAACGAGAGGTCGGCTCATTTCACCGCCTCCGCGTTCGTCGTCGACGAGGAATGCGTGCGAACCTGCCTCGTCGCGCACGCGAAGCTCGGTCGCCTGCTGCAGCCGGGAGGCCACGTCGAGGAGACGGATGCGTCGCTCGAGGAGGCCGCCTTGCGCGAGGCGTGGGAGGAGACATCGCTCGAGCTCTCGTTCCACCCGGGTGCACCGCGGCCGTTCGACCTCGACGTGCACGAGATCCCGGCGCGGCCGGGCGAGCCGGCCCATCGCCACCTCGACGTTCGCTACCTGCTCGTCGGGTACGGCGAGCCGTGCGCCGGCGCGGGGTGGTACCCGCTCGGCGAGGCGGGGGACGGTTCGGTCGACCGTCTCGCCGCGAAGGCGCTTCGGTTCAGGCCCGGAAGCCCGGCTGAGGATCGAGCTGCAGCGGGCTGACCGGCAACCCGGGGGCGGGGGCGCCGTTGTAGCCGCCCGGCGCGACGTCGTTCGGTCCGTCGGGATGGAACAGCGAGGCGAGTAGCTGGATCTGTCCGCGGCCGGGGCCGAGCTCGAACTGACCGCCGCCGTACAGCGCGATCTCCCGCTCGGCGCATCGTTCGTAGAACTCGAGCAGCCTCGAGAGCGAGCCGAAGCGCGACGGCTTGCAGTTCAGGCAGCGGGGAGGGAACGGCAGCGCCTCGACGTCGGCCCACGAGTGGATGGGCGCGTCCCACGTGATCCGGCCGCGATATGGCTCGAGCACCGCGCCGGTCTCGGGTGTCAGGGCCGGATCCTCGATCCAGACGCCCGGGAACGCCTCGGCGACGCGCCGGTACAGGTCGGGATCCGGCGGGTTGTCGACGCTCGTGCCGTGATAGGCGCCCTTCAGGTCGAGCGTGTCGACGTTGCCGGCGGCGGCGCGCGCCGCGATCAGCTCCGCCGTCCAGGTCGGCGTCGGGTCGAGCTTGAAGCGGAGGTCCGGGTACCACGCGAGCCACGGGTCGAGATCCTCCGCGCGGGTCGACGAGACGAACCGCACCGGCCGCGGCTTGCGACCGAGCGCCATCGCCAGCGTCATCTCCGACTGGCGCAGGGCCAGGTCGAGCGCCGCCGACTCGAGTGCCCAGCGCCGGTAGTCGACGTAGGCGGCCTGGTCGGGCGCCGCCTCGAAGAGCTCCAGCCCGTCGAGGTGCGTCGACAGCGACGCCAGCGTCCACGCACCGTGCAGGTCGAAGGCCGGGAAACGGTCGTGCTCGGCCGCGTCGTAGGTCACGTCCTCGCCGACGCCGGTCTCGCCCCGGCCGCGCAGCGACACCACCGTCGTCTTTCGCGTCCACTCGCCGAGCGGCAGTGCGAGCGTCTCCGTGGAGACCTCGTCGACTGCGACCGGCAGGCCGCGCAGCGTGTTCCAGATCGTCGTCATCCGGGTGAACCCTACGGGTTGAGCCACCCTTTCCCGGTGGCAACGTCGACCCGGCGCGCGTCCGGTCGCGGTCGAGCAGCTTGCCCGCAAGCTCGCTCTTCAGCGAGATCACGGAGAGGCTGTGGCCGAGCAGGTCGTGCAGGTCGCGCGCGATCCGCAGCCGCTCCTCCCCGCGACGAAGCAGCCGACCGCCACGCCGACCGTGGGTGCCGAAGGTCAGTACCGCCGTGTGTCGCGGGCGTAGGCGCGCTGTGCGAGCCATGCGGCGCCGACACTCCAGACGGCGATCACGACCCAGCCGTGGAGGCTCCAGCCGTGCCCTCCGACTCCGATGTGCCCGGCCTGCACGAGCCAGTACGTCGGCAGCGCCATCGCGACCTGATGCATCGCGCCGGACGTGATCGGAAACCAGACGCCGCCGAAGAAGGCGAGGAAGGCCGTCGTACCGCCCATCGCCGGCCCGATCGAGTCGATGTTGAGCAGGTGCCCCATCAGCACGCCGAGGCCCGCGAACGGGACGAGGCCGACGAGGATCAGGCCCATCATCTCGAGCCAGCTGACGAGCGGCAGACGGACGCCGAGGGTGAGCCCCGCGACGGTGAAGAGCACGAGGGTGGCGGCCGCCGTCACGTAGGCCGTCAGCACCTTTGTCAGGAAGTAGCCGCGCGTCGTGAGCGGGGTCAGGCGCAGGTGACGGTTCCAGCCCGTGGAGCGCTCGCCTGCGATGCGTCCACCCGTGGCCAGGACGGCGTTCATCGTCCCGAAGGCCGCCAACGACACCATGAAGTAGAGCGGCGCGGCGATGCCCGTGCCCGCGAGATCGTGGTCGCCGCGCTGAGGGGCGGCGATCGCGTAGAAGAGCGCCAGCGGGAAGCCGAACGCGAAGAGGTAGAAGCGCCGGTTGCGCGCCGTCCGCACCAGCTCGTAGCGCGCATAGGTCGCGATCGGCCCCAGGGTCGACGGACGTCTCATGCGGTTACCGCTGCTCTGTCGACGTCCGCCGCGGCGGTCAGGTGCAGGAAGGCCTCCTCGAGGCCGGCGCCGGTGATCTCCAGGTCGCGGGCGCCGTCGAA
>JBOGZX010000321.1:0-2372 GCA_050697615.1 Gaiellaceae bacterium | reverse complement strand
GCACTGCGCCGTGCGTCGGACAGGGCGCTCGGCCAAAACACCTTGCCGAAGACGGCTGCCTCCTGGAGCAGTTCCTTCTCGTGGCGGGGCAGCGCGTCAAGGCGCGCGGTGATGAGTCCCTGGAGCGAGTCTGGCACCGGGAGCTCGTCGTCGGTCACCGCACCGCGTTCCCCGACCAGTCGCGCGAACTCTTCGGCGTAGAGGGGATTCCCACCCGACCTGGCGAGCAAGGCTGCCTGCGCCTCGGCCGGTAGGACCACGCTATCCAGTACCGCGTGCACGAGCTGAGCGGTCTCGGCTTCGCCCAGTGGCGCGAGAGACAGCGTTGCCGCGTTCAGCTTTCCACCGCCCCAGTGCGCGCGGCGCGCGAGAAGCTCCGGTCGCGCCGTCGCCACGACGAGAAGCGGCAGATCCGTCGCCCAGTCGACGAGGCTGTCGATGAAATCGAGCAACCCGTCGTCGGCCCAGTGCAGGTCTTCAAACACGAGCACGCTCGGCCGTTCGTCAGCCAAGCCTTCCAGGAACCGACGCCAACCCGCGAACGCGTCGCCGCGGCGATCCGAGCCGTCACCCTCCTCGGCGACTCCGATCAGCGGTCGCAGCATCGAGTGGATCCAGTCGACGTCGTCGGCCGCGCACACGCGCACGACAACCTCGCGGAGCTTCGGGTCTGCGATATCGCCGCGATCGCTTTCGAGAATCCCGGCCTCGGCCTTGACCATCTCTCCAAGCGCCCAGTAACTGATGCCCTGCCCGTAGGGCAGCGAGCGGCCCTGTCGCCAGCGGATCAGCTCGGGCGCGCGCTCGACCGCGGCCGACAACTCCTGGACGAGCCGGCTCTTCCCCATCCCTGGGACGCCGACGATCGTAACGAACTGCGGTTCGCGCTCCGCACACGCCCGGGCCAGCGAACCGAGCAACTGATCAAGCTCACGCACCCTTCCGACGAGCCGCGTCCGCGGCCGGAGGTCGACGTCGACGCCGAGGAGGGAGCGGGCCGCCACGGCTTCCCAGACAGGAACCGGCTGCTGCTTGCCCTTGACCTGAATCTGCCAGCCGGGGCGATACTCGATCGCTCGCTCGGTCGCTCGCTGGGTTGCCTCACCGACCAGGACACCGTTGATAGGCGCCGCCGCCTGGAGGCGGGCGGCGGTGTTGACCACGTCGCCGGCCACGAGTCCTTCGCCCGTTTCGGGTCGCGCGCCGAGGGTCACGAGCGCTTGGCCGGTGTTCACGGCGATCCGCACCTCCACGCCGCCCTCATCCGCTGCCCAGTCACGAATGGACAGCGCCGCGCGGACAGCGCGCTCCGGATCGTCCTCATGCACGGCAGGCGCGCCGAACACCGCAACGACGGCGTCACCGATGAACTTCTCGACCGTTCCTCCGTGTCGCTCGAGCTCCGCCCGCACGCGCCGGTGGAACGACGACAGCTGGGCACGCACATCCTCAGGATCAAGCCGTTCCGCGCGAGCCGTCGAGCCGACGAGGTCACAGAAGACAACCGTTACAACCTTGCGTTCCTCAACGCGGGGAGTGGCGTCAGAGAGCCGGTGGCCGCACTCGGAGCAGAACTTCGCCCCGGCTGCGTTGTCGGAGCCGCACGACGGACAAATCGTCACGGGACGAAGCGTATGACACCAGCATCCGCTGCTCTACCTGGTGCCAGTTCGCGTCAAGCCTGGCCCATGCCGCCGAATTGGCAGGACATGGCATCCGTGTGGCAAACCCACCGCAAACCCGCATGAAACCTAGAGCCGACGGGGAGACTCGAACTCCCGACCCCTTCATTACGAGTGAAGTGCTCTACCAGCTGAGCTACGTCGGCGGGGCGCGCCTAGTGTAGCCGGGCGTTCGCAGCGCGAAGCTACGCGCCGAGCTCGCGCCCGATGCGAACGAACAGCGCTTCGAGGGCGAGCTGAGGTGCCAGGTTCAGCTCCTCGAGGGCGCGCCACGTCTCGCGCACCGCCTCCGCCGCGGCTTCCGCGCCGAGGAGGCGCTCGCGGGTCGCGTCCGCGCGCAACTCGGCCAGCTTGTCGACGTGGATCGCGGCGGACTCGGCCCCAACGGCCACGGCGACCAGATCGCGGTACCAGGCCCCCAGCTCCTCGAGCTGCGCCAGGAGCTCCTCGCGCTCGGCGCCCCGCGCCGCACGCTTCACGCGCTGGTCTGCCTCGCGTGCCGACAGGTCGAGCTCCGAGATACGGGCTTCCTCTGTCGCGCGCGCGTCGGCGGCGCGCGCCTGTGCGTTCGCGATCAGCGCGGCGGCGGCCGCCGCCGCGTCGAACGGATCGTCGCGATACGGCGCCCGCGCCTGCTCCAGCAGCGTCTCGCGCCGGGCGCGCGACGGCGGATCGAGGAGGCGCTCGAGC
>JBOGZX010000320.1:0-1991 GCA_050697615.1 Gaiellaceae bacterium | reverse complement strand
GCCCGCCCTTCGGACCCGCGTTGCGGAGCACGAGAACGCTATCGGCGTCAACGTCGAGCGCGGAGTCGTCGATGCGCGCGGCCACGTCGTAGACGTCTTCGAAGACGAGGGCGCGCCCGCGGTGGCGCAGCAACTCGGACGTTGCGGCGCTTCGCTTGATCACCGCACCGTCGGGCGCAAGGGTGCCGCGCACGACGGCGATGCCCCCCTCGGCGTGCAGCGGCGTGTCACGAGCCGCGATCACTCGGCGGTCGTGGATCTGCGCTGTGGCGAGTTCCTCGCCCATCGTGCGTCCGGTGACCGTGAGCGCATCGGCGTGCACGAGGTCGCCCAGCTCGCGCAGGACGGCGGGCATCCCGCCTGCGTTGTGCAGGTGCTCGTAGAGGTGCTCGCCGCCCGGACGGACGTTGACGATCATCGGCGTTCGCCGCTAGAGCTCGTGGAAGCGGTCGAGGGTGAGCGGCACGCCGGCACGACCGGCGATAGCGAGCAAGTGGACAACCGCATTGGTGCCGCCGCCGATCGCCATCAACGCGGTGATCGCGTTGTCGAAGGCCTCCGCCGTGAGGATCCGCGAGGGGCCGAGTACCTCCTCCGCGAGCCGGACCGCGCGCGCCCCGGTTGCCTCGGCTGCGCGGGTGCGCGCCGCGTCGACGGCGGGGATCGTTGCCGATCCGGGCAAGCTCATGCCGAGCGCCTCGACGATCGACGCCATCGTCGACGCGGTGCCCATCTCATTGCAGTGGCCGACGCCGACGCCGGACGCCTCCTCCAGCTCGTCGAACTCGGCCTGCGTCATCCTGCCGGCGCGCAGCTCGTCTGCGTAGTGCCACAGGTCGGTGCCAGCGCCGAGCTCGCGGCCGCGAAACATCGCTGGACGCGATGGACCGCCGGTGAGCATAATCGCCGGGACGTTCGCGCTCGCCGCGCCCATCAGCTGAGCAGGGACGGTCTTGTCGCAGCCGCCGATCAGCACAACCGCATCGAGGGGGTACGAGCGGATGCTCTCCTCGACGTCCATCGACATGAGATTGCGATAGAGCATCGCGGTCGGCTTCATCAGGTTCTCGCCGAGCGAGATCGTCGGGAACTCGAGCGGCAGACCACCTGCGAGCAGCACGCCCCGCTTCACCGCAGCCGCCAGCCCGCGGAAGTGGAGGTTGCAGTTCACGAGCTCTGACCACGAGTTGCAGATCCCGACCACGGGCCGGCCAACCAACGCCTCGCGCGACAGCCCTTCGGCGTGGAGAGAGGCGCGGTGGATGAATCCGGCGAGGTCGTGCCCGCCGAACCAGCGATCGCTACGCCGTCCGTTCACGGAGCGAGCATCGCAGACAAACGTCGACAGCACAGGAGCCGCAGCATCATGGATCGCCATCTCACGCTAATCGAACGGCTCGACCGCCTGCATCCGGCCGTCGTCGCCGACTGCCTCGACAAAGCGGGCCTCCGCAACCAGGTGCTCGCCCCGCACATCCGGCCGATCGCGCCCCCGATGCGCGTTGCCGGTTATGCGGCGACTGTGCACTGCGTCGAGGTGGACGCCGTGCCGCCGTCACGGGACGACTGGTACCGAAACGAGCTTGCGTCGGTCGATGCCCTCCGGCCCGGCGACGTGGTCGTCGTGTCGACCTGTCGAGGCTCCTACTGGGGCGAGTTGCTTGCAACCGCCTCCACCTTCCGCGGCGCACGCGGTGCCGTCGTCGACGCTTACACACGCGATACGCCCGCACTGATCGAAATGGGCTTCCCAACATTCGCCGCGGGCATCCACTGCGCAGACTCGCTCGGGCGCATCGACGT
Source organism: Gaiellaceae bacterium (assembly GCA_050697615.1). Classification (GTDB taxonomy): domain Bacteria; phylum Actinomycetota; class Thermoleophilia; order Gaiellales; family Gaiellaceae; genus PALSA-600. Next base: position 188 of record JBOGZX010000320.1, on the reverse strand, counting down.
CGACGCCTACGACGTGCCGATCTCGTGCGGCGGCGTCGAGGTCGCACCGCGCGACCTCGTGCTCGGAGACCACGACGGCGTCGTCATCGTCCCTGCCTCACACGGCGAGGAGATCATCGCCGCCGCCGAGGAGAAGCTGAACGGCGAAAACCTCGTGCGCGAGAAGCTGGCCGCCGGGATGCCGGTAT
>JBOGZX010000319.1:0-1866 GCA_050697615.1 Gaiellaceae bacterium | reverse complement strand
GGCATTGTCAATCGATGACGTGACCGCTTCCGTCCTCGTGCGAAGGGGGTACGGCGAGGTCGACGACGCCCGCCGCTTCCTCGAAGGGGCACTGCCGGGCCACGATCCGCTCACGCTCGGCGACATGGCTGAGGCGGTCGAGCGGCTTCGTGGCGCGATCGCAGCGCGGAAGCGCATCTGTGTTCACGGCGACTACGACGCCGACGGCATCTGCGCCACGGCGCTCGCCGTGCTGCTGCTTCGGGAGCTGGGCGCGGACGTGGCGTGGCATCTACCGTCGCGCTTCGAGGAGGGATACGGACTCAACGGGCAGACGCTGACCCGCCTCGCCGAAGAGGGGTTCGACCTCGTGCTGACCGTCGACTGCGGCATCACCGCCGTGGCCGAGGTCGAGCACGCGACGTCGCTCGGCCTCGAGGTGGTCGTCACCGACCACCACCGGCCCGGCGAGGCGTTTCCGGAGTGCCCGGTGGTCGCCCCGCTCAAGGGCGAATATCCGTTCACGGGGCTCTGCGGCACCGGCGTCGTCTGGAAGCTCGCGCAGGCGCTGCTCGGCGACGGGCATCCGTTCCTCGAACGCCACCTCGATGTGGTCGCGCTGGCGACCGTGGCCGACGTCGTCCCGCTCGTCGACGAGAACCGCGCGCTCGCCCTGCTCGGGCTGCGGCGGCTCGCGCAGACCCAGAAGCCGGGGCTGCGCGCCCTGATGCGCGTCGGCGGCGTCGACCCCGCCGCCCTCGATGAGTCGTCGATCGGCTACCGGCTCGCGCCGCGGATCAACGCATCCGGCAGGCTCTGTCGGCCCGAGGCCGCCCTCGCGCTGCTGCTCACGGAGGACCGCGACGAGGCGCGCACCCTCGCAGAGGAGCTCGAGTCCCTGAACCGCGAGCGGCAGGCGATCGAGGAGCGCATCTCGCGCGAGGCGATCGAGCAGATCGAGTCATGGCCCGAGGACCGCAGGAGCCGGCGTGGGTACGTGGTGGCAGGCGAGGGCTGGCACGAAGGCGTGATCGGCATCGTCGCCTCCCGGCTCGTCGAGCGCTTCGGTCGCCCGGTCATCGTGGTCGCGGGCAGCGACGGCGACTGGAAGGGATCCGGTCGGTCGGTGCCCGCGTTCGACCTGCACGCGGCGCTCGGCGCCTGCGCCGGCGAGCTCGAGCGGTTCGGGGGACACCGCGCCGCCGCCGGCCTCACGATCGAGCGCGAGCGCGTCGAGCAGTTCGCGGCCGCGTTCGCGGCCCACGCGGACGAGCTCCTGTCCGACGACGACCTGCGCCCCGCCACGCGCATCGACGCGATCGTGCCCGGCCGCAGGCTCGGCCTCGACCTGTGCGCCGAGCTGGGGCGTCTGGCGCCGTTCGGGATCGGGAACCCCGGCGTGACGCTGCTCGTGGACGGCTGCGAGCTGACGGATCTCGCGACGGTAGGCGAGGGGAAGCACCTGCGCTTCCGGATCAGGCAGCGCGGGTGCGATGCGGGACAGGCAATCGCCTTCGGTATGGGCTCCTCGCTCGACGGACTGCTCGGCGGCGGGCGCTACGACGTCGCGTTCCGGCTGCAGGAGAACCGGTGGAACGGCACCGTGGCGCCGCAGCTCGTGGTGCGGCGGATCTTCGGCTCGGCCGCCGGCTTCGACGAGCTGCGCAACTGGCTCGCAGACCAGTGGCGGACGGGCGACGCCGAGCGGACGCCGGAGGCGCGCGCGATCTTCGCGGAGCTCGAGCTCGACGGCGAGGCGACGAGCGCAGCGGAAAAGCTCAGCCTCCTCGAGTCGACCGCATTCCGCGCGCTGCTCTCACGGGGCGCGACCCTCGCGGCACCGGCGCTAGCCCGCGCGGCCTAGCCTGGCGTCGCACGGTCTAGACG
>JBOGZX010000318.1:0-4620 GCA_050697615.1 Gaiellaceae bacterium | reverse complement strand
AGGTCGAGGTTGAAGTCCGTCGCTTCGAGATCAGCCACGGGAACGCGCCAGGCGCACTCGTTCTCCTCGCGGGCGTTCCACCACGTCTGGCAGCCGGCGAACTCCTCGAAGCGCATCGGCTTGGTCTTCGAGTACTTCTTGCGACCTTCGGGCGGCCGGATCTCGTAGAACCAGACTTCCCTCGTGCGGCCAGTCTTCTCGAAGAACAGCAGGTTGGACGGGATCGCCGTGTAGGGCTCGAAAACTCCATCGGGCAGACGGACCACAGTGTGCAGGTTGCACTCGGTGAGCAGCTGCTGCTTGATCCGAGCGCCGACCCCGGCGCCAAACAGCAGCCCGTTCGGGACGACGATGCCGCATCGGCCGCCGTCTCTGAGCTGGCGGATCACGAGTTGCAGGAACAGCCACACCGTCTCGGCCGTCTGCTTGTCGGCTGGGAAGTTCGCCTGGATCGTCTTCTCCTCCTCGCCGCCGAACGGGGGATTGGTGAGGATCACGTCGACGCGATCGCGCTTGCTGATCTGTGTGATCGGGCGCGCCAGCGCGTTGCCGCGCACGATGTTCGGCTGACCGATCCGATGGAGGATCAGGTTCATCATCCCGAGCAGGAACGGCAGCGGCTTCTTCTCGATCCCGCGCAGGTCGTTCTGCAGTGAGCGCCGCTGCTTCGTCGTCTCCACCCGCGGCAGCAGATGCTCAAGCGTCTCGACGAGGAAGCCACCCGTGCCACAGGCCGGATCGAGCACGACCTCACCGAGCTGCGGATCGAGTTGCTGGACCATGAACCGGATTACCGGGCGCGGTGTGTAGAACTCACCGGAGTCGCCGGCGGCGTCGCGCATCTCCCGGAGCATCGACTCGTACAGGTGCGCCATCGTGTGGATGTCGTCCGATGACGCGAAGCTGATCTCCGAGACCTTGTTGACCACGTCGCGCAACAGGTGCCCGGACAGCATTCGGTTGTTGGTCTCGCGGAACACCGCCGCCAGCACGTCCCTCGGATCGTGCTCCTGGGTGCCCGCCAGGCCCCGGAGGTAGGGCAGCAGCTCGCCGTTGACGAAGCCGATCAGTGCCTCGCCTGTGCGCCCGTCCGGATCAGCCGCCCAGTCGCGCCACCGAAATGGTGCCTCGATCGCCGGGCGGTAGTCGGCCTCGGTCACCTCCCGGTCCTGCTCGAGCCCGTCGAACGCCTTCAGGAACAGGATCCACGCGAGCTGCGGAATCCGATCGAGGTCGCCGTTGAGCCCGGCGTCCTTGCGCATCGCGTCACGAGCGACCTTGATCGTTGAGGCGAGCTTCGCCTGCGGTGTCTGAGTGGTTGTCGTCTTGTTTCGTGCCACGGCGCTCACGCCTCCTTGATCGGGAACAGCTCAGACCACAGCTCGGCTGCGCGCCCGGCGGCGGCGGAGAACGAGCGCGGCTCGACGCCGTTCTCGGCGGCGAGTTGCTCATAGCGCTCAGGCCAGCTGGTGGGCAGCTCGGGGAAGGCGACCGGCGGCGCCGTCGAGTCCCGCTCCGCCCAGACATCCGTCACGGCAACCGACAACCGCGACACCGACACGAGCCCCGAATCGTCCAGCAGCATCAGGTCCACCAGGTCGCGTACGCGTGAGTTCTCGCGCTCGCCGAAGTCCTTGAGCATCGCGTGGAGCTTCTCCGCGGCGTGCCGATGGACGTCGACGATCTCGATCTGCACCGTTTCGACTCCGGCGAAGTCGAGCGAGTTCGGCAGCGTCAGCATGTCGGTCGAGTCCAGCTCGTGGGATCGTGGCGAGACATCGACCCTGATCGAGCCGAACGGCCGCCCTGCGAGCCGGACGCTCACCGCGACGCGCCAGGTCACTCCACCGCCGTCGTCCTCCGCCATCCGAGACGGTGCCCCGACGGCGAACTCGAACCCGTCGCCGTCGTCGTCGCGGCCGAGCGCGTCGGTGATCCGATCCCGGAGATCGTCGGGTTCGCCCGCCTCGTCGCGCAGGCCGAGATCGATGTCCTTCGTCAGCCGGGCCGCGTCTCGCAGCCGGACCTCGAGCGCCATGCCGCCCTTCAGTATCCAGCGCCCGGGCTCGGCGCGCTGGAGGCGAGCCACGATGCGCTGGAAGATCACTCGTCGCCGCAGGCGGTCGGCCGAGATTCCGGTGGCGCCGGCCTCGTTGCGGATCCGCGCCTCCAGCGCGGCACGGAGTGCCTGCGGCGTCGCGTACGTCACGCGGCCGCCAGCTGCCCCAGCGCGCGCTCGATCCGCAGCGCCGCCTTCGCGTCGATGGCCTCCGCGCGCGAGCGAAGCTGGCGGCGGGTGACCGTGCCGAGGTCGAGCGCCTCGCCGAGCGCGCGGGCGAGCTGGTCTTCGTCGGCGGGCCCACCCGCAACATCCACCAGCGAGCGTGTCAGGGTCGTCAGGCGGAAGCCCGGATGGACGACGATGTCTTCCTTTGGCAGATCGGCCCGATGGAGGACCAGCGCGCCGTCGCCCATCCGGAAGCCAATCGGAACCGTGAGGTGGATGTGGGGCGATTCGAGCTCCCCGACGCCGTGGACGCTGAGCGCCGTTTCATGCGATACGACTGCTCGCCCCTTGGCCCACAGGCTCCAGCGTGCGAGCTCGTCATACACGTCGGGAATCCACTCGGCCAGACGGAAGATGCCACGGTCGATGCGAAGCCAGTTACCGGCCCGCACGTGGTACGCCTGGGCGGGATAGGAGTAACCGAGCGACTTGGCCTGGGCGGCCGAGAAGTAGCCCGCCTGATCCGCGGCGAGCGCGAACAGTCTGCGTCTCAGATCTCGACGGTCTAGCGGCATAGAAGAAGACTATATCGTAACTTCAGTTTTACGCATCCTCTTCACGCAGAACTATAGTTTTCGAATATGTCTATGCCGCGTACAGTAGCTCCCCCAGCCCCTCCACGGCTTCTCTCAGTGCCGCGGGCGAGCCGAACCGCCCCGCGATCTCAGCGGGCGAACCCAGCGCGGAGATCGGTGGCACCTCCAGGATTCCGAGGTCATCGAGTTGACCGATCCCGTATTCGGCGTACTTGTCGAGGAGCTGCGCAAGCACCTCGCGAGCGGCCGGCTGGTGGGCGTCAAAGAAGTCGGCGTGCTCTTTGCGGATCCGCCGAGTTCGGTCCCGACGCGTGGCGAGCGGCTGGTTCCACGCCAAGTGCACGAGGATGTCAAGCGCATCGGCGTCGAGGAGCCCGACGCGATCGGGCAGCTCCTCGATGTCGATGCCTCGCGCGATCAAAGCGTCGCGAACCTCCTGCCGGCCGATCCGAGTTCGCCACCGCGCCCGGAGCTGAGCCGGCTCTGGGAACAGCGTCCGTACGGCGTCGGCGACGTACTCCCGATATTCGACGAGCCTCAGGCGCTTCGTCTCAGGATCGAGGTGGTAGATCGCCTCCGCGGTGACCCAGACCTCCCCCTCCTCCACGTAGAACTTCGCTCGCGGCTCGACCTCCGCCTCGTCTACGTCTGGCTCGGCGTCTCCGAATGGCGACTCGGGCTGCTCGACGACGACATCCTCGACGACGGCGCCCGCCTCGTCGATCTCCTCGCGGTCGACCCGCTCGGGCGGGCCGTCGAATTCCGGATCGGCGAACAGCGCGGTCGCGCCGGAGTAGTCGATGATGTCGAACGAGAGCTTGTCGGCATCCGGGAACAGCCGCGTGCCGCGGCCGATCATCTGCTTGAACATCGCCATCGACCCGACGGGCCGGAAGAGCACGATGTTCTTGACCGTCGGCAGGTCGACGCCGGTCGAGAGCATCTGTGACGTCGTGGCGATCACGGGTGTGTCGCGCTCGGTGTCGGCGAAGTTGCCAAGGTGGCCGATCCCGATCTCGGCCTCATCGCTGACGATCCGCACGACGTAGTCACGGTGCTGCTTGGTCAGGTCCGAGTTCGCGTTGTGCAAGGCCTGGCGCATCTGGTGGGCGTGCTCCTGGTCGACGCAGAAGACGATCGTCTTCGCGAAGCGGTCGGTTCGCTTCAGGTAGTCGGTCAGGTGCCTCGCGGCGGCCTCGGTGCGCGACAGGAGCGACACGACGCGCTCGAACTGACCCGTCGTGTAGAGCCCTGCCGGGATCTCCTTGCCGAACAGGTCCATCTGCCCCGCCGTCGGTGCCCAGCCGTGGGCGTCGGCGCTGAGGACGACTCGCCTCACGCGATACGGGGCGAGAAAGCCGTCCTCGATGCCCTGGGCGAGCGAGTACTCGAACAGCGGGTTGCCGAAGTACGAATACGTATCCGCGGTCTCGTCGCGCTTCGGCGTGGCCGTCATCCCGAGATGCGTCGCCGGTGCGAAGTGCTCGAGGATCCGTCGCCACGAGGACTCGGCACTTGAGCTGCCACGGTGACACTCATCGACGATCACGAGGTCGAAGAAGTCCGCCGCGTAGTCACGGAAGATCCCGTCATCCTGGCCGGCGCTGTCCGCGATCGCCTGGTAGAGCGCGAAGTAGATCTCGCGCCCCGACTTCGGCGCGCCGCGGAGGGTCCAGACCGGCCCGTCCCCGAAGGCCGGGAGGAAATAGTCGAGCCGAGGTTGGTCGATCAGGATGTTGCGATCGGCCAGATACAGGATCCGTGGGTGACGTCCTGGGCGCCAGCCAGCGCTCCATA
>JBOGZX010000317.1:0-6674 GCA_050697615.1 Gaiellaceae bacterium | reverse complement strand
CTTGAAGAAGCTCGCCTCGACCGAGACGCGGTTGACCAGCCGGCGCACGGCGCGCGCCTCTCTGAAGACGTCGTGGCCGAAGATGCGCGCCTCGCCGCCGTCCGGCAGCAGCAACGTCGAGAGCAGCCGGACGAGCGTCGACTTGCCCGACCCGTTCTGGCCGAGGATCGCGACGCACTCGCCGCGCTCCATCGTCAGCGAGACGTGCTTCAGCGCGGCGCGGCGGCGCCGGTGGACGAGCCCCTTGCGGCGGGTGAAGACCTTCTCGAGGTCACGTACTTCGACTGCTGCGACTGACAAACCATGCTCCTTGGGATCGACAGACGAGAACCGAACGAAGACGCACCGGTGCCGCTAGAAGCGGCGCGGTGTGACGTCTGCGTTGGCGATCCCGGACATGGGCCGGACAGGGTACTCGAACCGCCGTGCGCGCGCAAGCCTGTCCGTTCGCGACAATCAGGGCGATGGCGCACGATCACCACCACGCGCATGCCGCCGGCGCCGACACGAGAATCCGGCCGCTCGTGCTCGCGCTCGCGCTGATCGCCGCGTTCATGGCGGTGGAGGTCGTCCTCGCGATCGTCGCTCATTCGCTGGCGCTCCTCTCGGACGCCGCGCACATGCTGGCCGACGCCGGCGCCCTGGGGATGAGCGTCTGGGCCGCCCGCCTCTCGCGACGGCCGCCCCGCGGGGACATGACGTTCGGGCTGAGACGCGCCGAGGTCCTCGCCGCTCAGGCGAACGCGATCGTGCTGGGAATCCTCGGGCTCGTGATCGCCGCCGAGGCGATCGTGCGCCTCGACTCGCCTCCCGAAGTGCGCGGGCCGCTCGTCGTCGCGACGGCCTGTGCCGGAGCGGTCGTCAATGTGATCGCCCTGTGGCAGGTCGGCCGGGCGAACCGGCACAGCCTGAACGTCGAGGGCAGCTTCCGGCACCTGCTCACCGACCTGTACGCGTTCGCCGGCACGGCGATCGCCGGCGTCGTGATCTGGACGACCGGCTTCGACCGCGCCGACCCGATCGCCTCCCTGTTCGTGTCGGGGCTGATGCTCGCCGCAGCCTGGCCGCTCCTGCGCGCCAGCGGCCGCGTCCTGCTGGAGGGCGCGCCCGAGGGCCTCTCGCCCGACGACGTCTCTGCCGCGATCGCCGGCCACCCCGGCGTCACCGACGTGCACGACCTGCATGTCTGGGAGATCACGTCCGGGTTCCCGGCCCTCTCGGCGCACGTCCTCGTCGGCCGCGGCGAGGACTGCCACGGCATCCGCCGGGAGCTCGAGGAGCTGCTCCACGACCGTTTCGGCGTGGAGCACACGACCCTTCAGGTCGACCACACCTCCGACCGGCTGCACGCCATCGACTCGCTCACACGATGGCAAAGGTGACGGTGACATCGGCGGTGACGTCCTGGGTGCCCGGCTCGATCGGCGTGGCCGCGGGCGTGGCGACCGCTCCTCGCTCGACGATCGGCGGCTCGCCGGCCGGGTTCTCCGTCACGACGCTGACCCGTCCGACGCTGAACCCGCCGGCATCGGCGAGCGCCTGCGCCTTCGCACGGGCGTCCCCGACCGCCTGCTTCAGGGCGTCGCGGTAGAGCGCGTCGCGATCCGACAGGTCGAGCGACGGGCCGTCGACGGTGTTGGCGCCCGCGGCGACGGCGGCGTCGATCATCCCGCCCACGGCGGAGATCTTCGAGCGCGCCGAGACCGTGTCCTGCGCTGTGTAGCCGGTGACGTGGCCGTGAGGGTCGGTCTGCGGGTACAGCGACACCTGCTGCGTCTGCAGGTTGTCGCCGCCCGCGCGCTTCAGCGCGGCGACGACGTCGTTCATCTTCTTCGCGTTGGCCGAGAGGGCGTCGGCGGCCGTGCGCGCGTCGGTGCGGACGCCGGCGGTGACCGTCGCGACGTCGGGGACCGCGGAGATCGAGCCGTGGCCGACGGTGGTGACGGTGCCGGGCGGCGTTGCGTCGCCGCGGGCGGCCTCGGGACGGCCGACGCCCGCCACTGCGGCGGCCAGGAGCAGCACTGCGGCTGCGAGCGGGATCAGGATGAGTCGTCTCATGCCGTGCATACGCCGCAGCGCGCGCTTGCGTCACACCTGCTTTGCTGTCACCCGTGCAGTACCGGTTCGTCGACTGCCGCTGGTCGCTCGCCGAGCCGGCCCTCGGGCGGCGTCTCTACCTCGAGGGACACGTGCCGGGGGCGGTCCACCTCGACGTCGACACCGATCTGTCGGGGGCGCCGGGTCCGCTCGGCCGCCACCCGCTGCCGTCCGCCGAAGCGTTCGCCGCGACCGCCTCGCGTGCGGGAATCGACGCCGACTCGTTCGTCGTCGCCTACGGCACGCCCGGCGCCGAGCGGCTCTGGTGGCTGCTCCGACACTTCGGCCACGACGCCTGCGCCGTGCTCGATCTCGAGGCCTGGCGCGGGCCACTCGCAACCGGTCCGGAGCGCGCAGAGCCGGCGCGGTTCGTGCCGCGGGAACGGAGCGACGACACGATCTCGCTCGACGAGCTCGCTGCCCGGCATCGCGAGCTCCTGGTCGTCGACGCGCGCACCGCCGACCGCTGGCGCGGCGAGCCGAACGACGTCGACCGGGTGCCGGGTCGCATCCCCCGTGCGCTCAGCGCACCCTGGGACGAGCCCTGGAGCGAGCCCCTGCCCAACCTTCCGGCCGGGGAGCCGGTCGCCTACTGCGGCTCGGGCATCACGGCCTGCGTGCTGCTGCACCGGCTGCAGCTCGAGGGCCGCACGGGCCTGCTCTACCCCGGCTCGTGGTCGGAGTGGGAGCAGCATCCCGAGCTGCCCGTCGAGCGGTCCTGACTTCTACGCGGCGAAGGCCGTGCGGGTTCCGTGCGGGCTCGCATACGGTGCGAGGTACCGCTCCCAGCGCACCGGGATCTTCGGCGTCGCGAGGCGGATGAAGAGCACGGGCGCCGGGGGGCGCGGGCGCGCCGGCAGCACCATCTGGATCTCGTGCGGGAGCCTGTTGCCCTTCCGCAGGTTGCAGGGGGCACAGGAGGTGACGACGTTCTCCCAGCTCGAGTCGCCGCCGCGCGAGCGCGGGATCACGTGGTCGAGCGTGAGCCGCCCGGACGAGCTGCCGCAGTAGACGCAACGCCAGTCGTCACGGGCGAAGAGGGCGCGACGGGAGATCTTGCGCTGCACCATCCGCGGCACGCGCACGTAGTGGACGAGCCGGATGACGTGGGGCCATCGATAGGTGTCGGTGGCGGAGCGAAGCGGCTTGTCGAGCTCCTCGACCACCTCGGCCTTGCCCTTGTAGACGAGCACGTGGGCGCGGCGGAGCGAGCACACATTGAGCGGCTCGTAACTCGCATTGAGAACGAGAACCTGCTGCACTCTGGCATGCAATGTACCCGACTCCTGGTCCGTGAAGCAGGCGCCCGGCGGAGAGCGAACACGGTGTCGGACGCCTGCGGCGTCGGACACTCGGGCCGCCCGTTAACGCCCCATGGCGCGCTCGACGGCCTCGGTCTCCTCGGGGGAGAGCGGAACCGAGGCGCGGCCGCGCTCGAGCTCCTTCATGTAGATCCGCGCGTAGTCGCGCCCCTGGATCGCCGTCACGATCATCCCCGTGCGCACCGAGTCGAGCAGCGCGAGCGAGGCCGACTGGTGCCCGCCCGTGTCCTCGTAGGCGTCGTAGCGGACGATCGACGTGTTCGTGACGCTCCCGTCGACGCGCCGGTCGACCCTCGCGAGGCCTGCGGCCACCTCGTCGACGGCGCGGTGCAGGTCGTCGATCCGCCCCTGCAGCGAGACGGCGAAGTCGACGAGATCCTTGCGGCCGCCGCCGAGCAGCGAGCGCTGAGCGTCCCGGACCCTCTTGACCTTCACCCACGCCCACCAGGCGAGGCCCAGGCCAACCGCGCCGACCACGACGCCGGCGATCGCCACGGCCAGGGCGTCTACGGCAGAGACGTGCACGAACCCGAGGCTACCCGCCGAGGCTGAAGAAGACCGGGTAGGTCGCCTTGTTGTTGCTCGAGTTGTGCTCCCCGGGAACCGTCGCGACGGCGACGCTCACGTTCGCCTTGTAGCCGAACGGCAGCTCGCCGAAATCGGAGAAGGTGACCGTCTTCGTCTGGCCCTTGTCGATGATCGGAAGCACCTTGTTCTTCACGATCGGCTTCCCGCCCGTCGTCTTCGCGATCGTCAGGCTGACCTTGATCCCGACCTCCTGGAAGTCGCCGGAGTCCTTGATCGACACGACGAAAGCCGTATCGGTCGACCCGAGGACGGTGTTGTCGCTCGAGGCCGAGAGGGGCTTGCCGCCCGGCAGCACCTTCACCGCCTCGATGTTCGTGCCGTGGATGCCCGTGGGCGTACCGCCTCCCGTCGTCCCGCGCAGCCGCGTCAGGAGCTGCGACATCGACCGCTCGGTGGCGAGCTCGCGGTTCGCGACGAAGTGCGACTCCGGCAGGACGACGCCGCTGACCCCCTGGTTCTTCAGCTCCTGCGTCGCCGGCGCGAGGAAGAGGTCGTCCCAGACGACGTCGCTCGCGAGCAGGCGGTCGGCCTGCTGGGAGAGGACGCTCGACTCGGTGTCGGACGTCGACTTCGGGTTCGCGGCGAACGTCTCCGCCAGGCCCTGGACGCCGCTGACCCGCAGCTCGAGCGCCTCGATCAGCTGCTGGTGCTCCGCCCGCAGCCGGCCCGGCACGGAGACGTGCTGCGCCGCCGCCACGTTCTGGCGCTCCTGCTCGGCCACCCCTCGCAGCTTGCCGGCGAGGTCGTTCGGCTTGGCGCCGGGCGTGATCAGCGCGGTCGCAACGGCGGCCCCGTCGTCGGCCGAGCTGTGGGCGATCGTCGCGACCCTGGCCGCGTAGCTCGAGTACTCGTCGTGCTTCGAGGTGGAGGCGCACGACTGGATGACGAGGCCGAAGAAGACCAGCACCGCGACGACGACGGCGATCAGCGCCAGCAGGCGCAGCACCGGGGCGAATCCGCGGGGCGGACCGGCGGCTCCCCGCCCGCCGGTGCCGCGGCCGGCGCGGCGCGGCAGGCGGACCCGAGGTCCCTGCGCCTCGGTCGTCGGCGGCTCGTCCTCGAAGAAGTCGAACTGGATGTCGTCGTCGGGCGGGTCCATATTCCGGTCGAATCTACCGCGTTCCTCGGCTGGCACAGCCGGCGGCGGCGCGTCCGGGCGGCGGAGAGGAAATGTCGCGGGCGCAACGTACAACGGCATGGTGGCTTCCACGGCGCTCGCGCACGACCTCTTCCTGGGCCGGTACCGGCCGCTCCGGCCGCTCGGATCGGGCGGAATGGGTCATGTCTGGCTGGCGCGAGACGAGCGCACCGGCCTCGACGTCTCGCTGAAGATCGTCGCTCGGGAGGGGAAATCCGGCCATCGCGCCGAGCGCGAGGCCCGCGCCGCCTCGTCCCTGCGGCATCCCCGCTGCCAGCGGATCCTCTCGCTGGCGCGCGACCCGTCGCACGTCTACATCGCCTACGAGTACATCCCGGGCCGCACCCTGCGCGAGGCGCTCAGGAGCGGCGAGATCGACGATCGCGCGGCGCTCGAGGTCGCGGCGCAGATCTCGGAGGCGCTCGCGCACGCTCACGGGCGCGGAATCGTCCACCGCGACGTGAAGCCGTCGAACGTGCTGCTCGCCGAGTCGCGGGAGATCGACGTGCGCCTGCTCGACTTCGGGCTGGCGCAGATGGCCGAGTTCGACACGCTGACGGCGCTGGGAGACATTCCGGGGACACTCGCGTACATCTCGCCCGAGCGTCTACACGGCCGTCCGGCGACCGAGGCCGCCGACGTGTGGGGCCTCGGCGTGCTGCTCTGGGAGGCGCTCGCCGGCGAGCATCCGTTCTGGGGCGGCGACATGGTCGACACGTCGCGACGCATCCAGCTCGGGGCTCCGCCGCTCGAGACGCTGCGGCCCGACCTGCCGAAGCACGTCCTCGAGACCGTCGCCGGCGCGCTGCTCGTCAATCCCCAGCGCCGGCCGTCGGCGGGGCGGCTCGCGCACGAGCTTCGCTCCCTGCCGCGGCGGCGCAGGCAGGCGGGGCCGAGGCCGCCGGCGCTCGCCCGGCCGAAGGCCGCGTCGGTCGCCGGCCGGCTGCTGCCCGCCGCGCTCGCCGGGGTCGCGTCGGGCTGGGTGGCGGCGCGAGTGCCGTTCTATCCCGCGTCCTGGCCGCTCGCGATCGCAGCGGGCGGCGCGACGCTCGGCTTCGCCACCCCGCGTGCCGGACTGCTGTTCGCGCTCGCGGTCGCGTTCTTTCCGCTCGCGAACGTCTCGGTCGGGCTCGCGGTCGTCTACGCGGTCCTCGCGGCCGCCTGGACGATCGTCAGCTGGAAGGACGCCCGCGCCGGGCTGCTGATCGCCGCGGGGCCGCTACTGGCTCCGGTCGCGGCGCTCGCCCTCCTTCCCCTGGCAGCGCAGCTCGCCCGCGGCCGTGTCCGCCGCGCCGTGACGACCGCCGCCGCCGTGCTCCTTGCGGCGGTCGTCACCGGCATGCGCCGCCTGCCGTTGCCCTTCGACGGCTCGGCGCCCCCGCTCGGTCTCGGCGTGGCCGGCTCGAACCGCCCTTCGGCCGTCGCGCACGCGTTGTGGGCGCAGCTCGCGGCGCATCCGATCCTGGTCACCGAGGCGCTCGTGCTCGTCGCCGCCGCCGCGTCCCTGCCGTACGCCCGCGGGCGCGGGC
>JBOGZX010000316.1:0-7110 GCA_050697615.1 Gaiellaceae bacterium | reverse complement strand
GACGGGGTGCGCGACTACGTCCGCGAGCGGAACGCGGCGTCGATCGACGGCCTTCCCGCCTTCGACCGAGGGTCGCCTGTCTGACCCCGCAGGGGGTCTGACACCCGGTTCGGTCAGCTTTCGCCGTCCCAGTAGTCGACGGCGTCCTCCAGGCGGAAGAGCTTGCCCGGCGGCCACACTCCGACCTTGTTCGAGTCCGGATAGACCGAGACCCCAGGCTCGCGCTTGGTCGACAGGATCGCCACCCGCAGCGTCTGCTCGGTCCGATTCGTCACCTTGTGGGCACCGTCGGGACCCTCCGGGAAGCACACGGCATCCCAGGGCGCGAGCTCGTGCTCGCCCTCCGGCGTGCGCAGGGTCGGCCGCCCGGTCAGGACGACCAGCCACTCCTCGTCGCCCGCCTCCCAGTGATAGGGGCAGATGCTCTGGTCCGGTGGCAGCTCGTAGACGCTCATCCCGAGCGACGTGGCCCCGACCTCCGGGCCAATGCGGGCGTAGCCCGTGTCGTAGCCCGGCGGGTCGCCTTCGTCACGCGCGACGTCGACGGCGACCAGGTTGACGCTCATTCCTCGCCGTCCCAGTAGTCGACCGCGTCGGCGCGGCGGAAGTTCAACCGATCCGCCTCGTCGTCCGGCCGCGTTCCGAGCTTGCCGGTCTCCGGGTACACCGAGATCGACGGCACGCGGTTCGCGGAGACGACCAGCACCCGCCCCGGCCCGCGGAGCTCGTGCGCGCCGGCCGCGCCAGCGGGGAAGCAGACTGTGTCGCCGGGAGCGAGCCGCCGCTCCCCCTCCGGCGTTCGCACCGTGGGCGCGCCGTCGATCACGACGAGCCACTCCTCGACCCCGTGGTGGAAGTGATACGGAAAGCTCCGCTCGCCGTCGGGAAGCTCGTAGACCGTGCCTCCGATACGCGCTCCGCCGAGAGCGTCGCCGACGCGCGCCGCACGAGAGTTCCAGCCCGGCCGTTCCCGTACGTGCTCGAGCGGCCCCGAGAGCAGATTCACGACACGCATCAGGATGCGAGCCCCGTATGGGCGACGTCGACGACGGTGACGACGGCGCGCTCGACGTCCGCCTCTCCGTCGGGCAGCTGCCCGAGCACCCAGCCGGTGAGGATCTCCTCGAACGACCCGTAGAGCGCCCACGCCGCCACCTGAGCGTCGATGTCGGCGCGCGCCTCCCCGCGGCGCTGCGCACTCTCGATCATCCGCTGCAGAACCTGGAACAGCTCGCGGATCTCGTCCACCCGGTGGACGACCTCGGGACTGCGCGCGACCTCGCGCACCAGCACGCGCACCAGATCCGGAGTCGCCAGCCACGAGCCGAGGTAGATGCGCGCGAAGCGCCGCAGCTGCTCCCGAAGCGGCACGCCCGATTCCTCGATCCGGCGGGTGTCCGCAACGAGCGCCGACCACGTCTCGCGGAAGATCGTCTCGAGCACCTCCGTCTTCGAGCGGAAGTAGTGGTAGAGCAGCCCGTGTGCAACACCAGCCTCGACGGCGATGTCGCCGACCCGCGAGGCATGGAATCCCTTCGCCGCGAACACGCGCACCGCCGCCTCGAGCAGCTCGCCTCGCCGGTCGCTCGTCCGCTCAGCCACGCCCTCGCAGCATAATCCGCGACCATGCAGCCGCTCACAGGCATGGCCGTCGCGGATCTGACTCGCTACCTGCCGGGCGCGTTCGCGAGCCGCGAGCTCGCGCGCCTGGGCGCCCGCGTCACGAAGATCGAGCCGCCCGACGGCGACCCCCTGCAGAGCTCCGCGCCCGCCTGGTACCGAGTCCTCAGCGAGGGCAAGCAGGTCCGCACGTGGGACGCCCGCAGCGAGCCGCCGCCCACCCAGCTCACCCAGGCGGACGTCGTGCTCGAGGGCTTCAGGCCGGGAGTATGGGAGCGGCTCGGAGTGGAGCTCGCAGAGACGACGATCCTCTGCTCGATCACCGGCTTCGGCGCCGAAGGCGCGCGGGCGAAGCAGGCCGGCCACGACCTCAACTACCTGGGCTACGCGGGAGCGCTCGCCGACACCGCACCCGGCCTCCCTCCCGTCCAGATCGCCGACCTCGCCGCCGGCGCTCAGGGTGCCGTGATCCAGGTGCTCGCGGCGCTCCTCGAGCGGCACCGCACCGGCAGAGGGGCGCGGATCGTCGTCTCCATGACGCAAGGGTCGCACGCCCTCGTCGCCCACCGGCTCGGCGGCGATCCCGTGCCGCGGCTCCTGACCGGCGGGGTCGCGTGCTACCGCATCTACGAGACGGCCGACGGCCGGCACCTGACGGTCGCCGCGCTCGAGCCGAAGTTCTGGCGTCGGCTCTGCGAGCTGATCGGGCGCCCGGACCTCGTCGACCGCGCGTTCGAGCCCGAACTGCCGGAGCTCGCCGAGCTGTTCCGCACCCGCACGCTCGCGCACTGGCTCACCCTGCTCGAGCACGAGGACACGTGCGTCGGGCCGGTGCTGAGCCTCGAAGAGGCGTCGAGGAGCCTCGCGTCGGGCTGACTCGGCCTGGCTCGGCTCAGCCTGGATCCACCGATCTGCGCGGTCGGTGCGCCCGTCTGGGCTTCGCCAGGCCGCTTCCCGCCCGGGCTCCGGCGCCTGCGGCGCCTCCACCCGACCGGTGCGCTCCGCGTCACGGCGGCGACGGCCGGGCCTCGGCCCGTCCCTCGCCGCCGCGCCACGTCCTGACGGCCCAGTCGAACGCCCCGCAGTCACGCATCTCGGTGAATCCAGGCTCAGACGGCCGGGCGGCGGGCGGCGAGCCCGAGCCGCGCGAGGATCGGCGCGAGCCGCCCATGCGCGTGCCAGGCGGCGAGCGCGAGCACGAAGGTCGCTCCCACCACGATCAGGAGCGACTGCGCCGCGATTCCGAACGCGACCGCCTGGTCGCTGTGGACGCCGGAGGCGACGAGCACCGCGGCGCCCGTCCCCGCCTGCACCACCGCTCCGGCGGGCGCCACCGGCAGTACGGTCGACGCCGCGGCCGCGCACACGAACGCGAGAGCGAGAGCGAAATCCGTACCGAGCCCGAGCGCCGCGAGCAGCACGAAGGTGGCGAGCGTCCGCAGAGCCCACGACGCCGCGACCGCGAGCCACGCCCACGCGGCCTCGCGCGGCGGCGTCGCGTTGTCGCCGACGAAGCGGGCGATCCTGAACCGCGAGAGGAAGCCGGCGCGCGCGATGCGGGGCAGCGCGAACACGACCCCGGCTGCCGCGACCCCTGCGACCGCGACGACGATCAGCCCGACCTGCAGCCAGCCGCCCACGTGCGCGACGCCGGCGGCCACCGATGCGAGCGGCGACACCGCTGCGCTGTCGAGCAGCCCGAGCACGAAGAGCGACAGAGCCACCGCCCCGAAGCTCGCCCGCCGACGCCGGCAGCGCCGCACGACCGCGACGCGGATCACCTCGTCACACCGGCCGGGCAGCGCGATGCCGCCGACCGATGCCGCGCCGCCGGCCGCCGCCAGCGTCAGCATCGCCGGCCGCTGCTCCGATCGGAAGAGCCGCTGCCAGCCCCAGGCCTTGGCGCCGTACGCGACGAGGAAGATGAGCGCCGCCAGCCCGACGAGCCAGAGATTCGCACGGTGCAGCGGCCACCCCGTCCGTGCGAAATGTCGCGCGACAAGCGCCGCGACGCCGAGGGCGACCAGCACGAACAACGCGTTGAGGGTGCGCTTCAGCGTCAAGGGATACGCCAGGCATCGGCGGCCATACCGCCCACCTGTATCCCTCACGTTGTAGCGTCATTCTCCCCTTGCCGGGGAAGCAACCGCTCGCTCATGCCGCCCAGGGCGGACGTGAGCTCGCTCGGGATGACCCATACCTTGTTGGCATCGCCCTGCGCGATCTGCGGCAGCATCTGCAGATACTGGTAGGCCAGGAGCTGCGGATCGGGGTTTCCCTCGTGGATCGCCTTGAAGACCGTCTCGATCGCCTGGGACTGCCCCTCGGCCGCCAGGATCGCCGCCTGCTTCTGGCCTTCCGCCTTCAGGATCGCCGACTGCTTCTCACCCTCCGCGGTCAGGATCTGCGACTGCTTGATCCCCTCCGCCTGCAGAATCGCGGCGCGCTTCTCTCGGTCGGCGCGCATCTGCTTCTCCATCGTGTCCTTGATCGAGGGCGGCGGATCGACCGACTTCAGCTCGACGCGGTGCACCCGGATGCCCCACTTGCCGGTCGCATCGTCGAGGATCCCGCGCAGCTGGTCGTTGATCGTCTCGCGCGAGGTGAGCGTCTGCTCGAGCGTCATGCCGCCGATCACGTTTCTCAGCGTCGTCACGGTCAGCAGGTCGATCGCGTTCACCGGGTTGGCGATCTCGTAGGTCGCGGACTTCGGGTCGGTGACCTGGTAGTAGATGACGGTGTCGATGCTCACGACGAGGTTGTCCTCGGTGATCACCGGCTGCGGCTCGAACGACACCGCCTGCTCGCGCAGGTCGAGCAGCGGCTTGACCCGGTCGATGAACGGCAGCACGAGCGTGAGCCCCGGCGAGAGCGTCCGCGAGTAGCGGCCGAGACGCTCGACCACGCCCGCCCGGGCCTGCGGGATCACCCGCACGGTCCTTGCGAGCAGGAGCAGCACGAAGAAAGCGAGCACGGCGAGCACGATCAGCAAGGTCACGGGATCTCCTATTCGGCCACGAGAGCGGTGGCGCCCTCGATCTGGATGACGTCCACACTGCTTCCCTCGTCGAACACCTGCCCGTCGAGATAGGTCCGCGCCGACCACTCCTCGCCGCCGATGCGCACCCGCCCGCCGTTGTGATCGACCCGGCGCGTCACGAGCGCCTTCTGCCCCACGAGCGCATCCGTGCCGGTGCGGGAGAGCGACGGCAGGTGGACGTGGCGGCGCGCCACCGGTCGCAGGATCCCGAGCGACGCGATCGACCCGACGATGAAGACGATCAGCGAGCCGGCGACGCCGAGCCCGACCGCCGACGCGATCGCGGCGGCGACGGCGGCGAGCGCGACGGGCCCGAGGAAGAACAGCCCGGGCGTCAGCACCTCTCCGACGCCCAGCGCGATCGCAACGAGCAACCAGACGAGCCAGTTCACTGCGATTGACTGTAGATCAGCCCGAGAGCGGCAGGAAGGCCCCGGAGATCGTCGAGCCGTCCGTCGGCGCCGGGATAGCGGCCCTCGCGGTCGAGCAGGATCGCCTGCATCCCCACCGCCCGGGCGCCTTCGACGTCGTCGTCGACGGTGTCGCCCACCATCAC
This sequence comes from Gaiellaceae bacterium, assembly GCA_050697615.1. GTDB lineage: Bacteria > Actinomycetota > Thermoleophilia > Gaiellales > Gaiellaceae > PALSA-600. Next base: position 1,894 of record JBOGZX010000316.1, on the reverse strand, counting down.
GGCCTCGGCCGCGGCCACGCCGAGCAGCTCGAGCATTCGGCGGAAGATCGTCTCGTGCGGCTTCGTCTTCCCGTGCACCCGCGACGTCAGCACCGCGTCGACGGCGAGACCGTGATGAGCGACGAACAGCTAGAGGTCGCGTGCGGTATTCGAGAGCAACCCGAGCGCGAGGCCCCGCGCCCGCAGCGCGTCGAGGGTCGCCAGGACGTCGTCGAACAGCTCGAAGTGCTGCGCGTGCTCCCAGGCGCGGGTCATCTCGACCGCGGGGCCGTACGTGTCGCCGCATCCGCCCATCCCCTCGATGATCCGCTGCGTGAAGAGCACCCACATCTCCTCGTCGTGGTCGAGCTCGGGATGACGGGTGAGCGTCTCGACGGCAGCGCGCCGCGCCTCGTCGTACCGGCCGGGGTCGAGCCGGAGCCCGTGCCGCGCTCCGAGGCGTCTGTAGCCCTCCGGCCCCAGGTCCGGCCCGGGACGGGCGATCGTGAAGTCCACGTCGAAGACGACGGCCCGCAGCACGGCGCGACGATACCCGCGGAGGCGAGAGGTCGGACACCCTGCGGGTGTCCGACACTCACACCGCCTTCATCGGGGTGCGGAGATTTGAACTCCGGACCTCTCCGACCCGAACGGAGCGCGCTACCAGGCTGCGCCACACCCCGAGACGGTCGAAGGTTAGCCGAGGAACTCGAGCACGGCCCGGGAGCACACCTCGGGCCGCTCGACGATCAGCAGGTGGCCGCAGTCGGCGACCACGCGCAGCGGCGCCCTCAGCCGGCGGGCGTACTCGAACCCGTCGGCGAGCGGCACCTGGCGGTCGCGCGCGCCCCACAGCAGGAGGACGGGGCAGCGGACGCGATCGAGATCCTGCCGGGGGTCGTCCGCGGCGAGCGCGAGGCCCGCTCCGAGCGCGTCCGTGTGCATCGTGGGGCCGCGGAGCAGGCCGTGCACCGCCCGCTCGGAGAGCAGGTCCGCGTTCGCGACCTCGAGGCCGCCGAACGCGAGCCGGCGCAGGCGCCTCGAGCCGGCGATCCGCCCGACGCGGCGACCGGCGTACCGCCCGGGCTTCACGATCCCGACGAGCGAGATCGTCAGCTTCGCGAGCCGGGTCGAGCTGGAGATGCCTGCGGATGCCGCCAGCACGAGCCGGCGCACGAGAGCCGGCCGCCGCTCGGCCAGGCGCAGCGCGACCGTGCCGCCGAGCGAGTGGCCGAGCACGTCCACCTCGGTGAGCATCTCGGCGTCGCACAGGGCGCCGAGCACGTCGGCGTAGGCGGCGAGCGACGACGGCGCGGGCAGCGGCGACGAGCCGCCGTGGCCCGGCAGGTCGGGCACGATCAGCCGCCGACGGCCGGCCAGGCGCGGCACCAGCTCCGTGAAGTTCCAGGCGGCTCCGCTGTAGCCGTGCACGAGCAGGAGCGGAGGGCCGTCTCCGCCGGCGAACCAGCGGATCCGCGCGCCGCGGTAGGTGAAGAGCCGCTCCTCGAGCCCCGGCATCAGATCTATCGCATCCGTCATCCCCATCGATTATGGTTCGACGCAGATGAGCTCGGTGAGGACAAGGTGGGGTGTCTGAGAACCTTGCCCGTCCGTGCCGACAGAAGTTTGGTATCCGGCCCGTCAGCGCTCGAGCGCGGCGGGCTTTTTCGTGCCCGGAACGGGTACGAGAGACCAGAGGCGACGGAAGGAGCGACATGGCGAATCACCTGACGCCGGACGAGCTGTCGAAGGAGGTCGGGATCGAGCGGGACGAAGTGATCCGGATCTGCGTCGAGGAGCACGTGCCGATCTATCACGGCAAGATCGACAAGACGTTGTTCCAGGCTCAGCTCTCGGCGCTGGGGGCCCTACCCGCGGCGCACTGACGCGGAGAGAGGGCGTTACTTCCGGGAGG
>JBOGZX010000315.1:0-3070 GCA_050697615.1 Gaiellaceae bacterium | reverse complement strand
GGGAGCACGGGTTCCTGCTGTGCTCCGACGAGGCGTACTCGGAGCTGTGGTTCGACGAGCCGCCGGCCTCCGCGTTGCAGGTGGCGGACCGAACGAACGTCGTCGTCTTCAATACGCTCTCGAAGCGCTCGTCGATGACCGGTTACCGCTCCGGCTTCGTGTGCGCTCCGGCCGAGATCGTCTCGGCGCTTCGCAGCTTCCGCCCCACGGTCGGGACCGTGCCGCAGGAGTTCGTGCAGCGAGCGTCGGTGGCGGCGTGGTCGGACGACGCCCACGTCGCCGACGTGCGCGCGCTGTACGCGCGCAAGCGGGCGACGCTACTGCCGACGCTCGAGGCGGGCGGGCTGAGGCTCGCCGGCTCCGCCGCCACGTTTTACCTCTGGGTCGACGTCGGCGGTCCGTCGGAGGAGTTCGCCCGGCGGCTGCTCGACCATGGGATCGTCGTCGCACCGGGCTCGTTCTTCGGCCCCGCGGGAGAGGGTTACGTCCGCTTCGCGCTCGTGCCGACGCAGGCGGAGTGCGACCGCGCGGCCTCGCTCCTGCGTGAGATCCTGTGACCACCGACGAGGCGATCGCCGCCCTCGACCGCGGCGAGGTTCGGGTCGCGGAGCCCGACGGGGACGGCTGGCGCGTAAACGGCGACGTGCAGGCCGCGATCCTCGACTACTTCCGCGTGCGCCGGGTGGAGTCGAGCGAGGTCGGGCCGTTCAGCTACCACGACAAGATTCCCCTCAAGCATGGCTACGAGAAGCTCGGCGTGCGCGTGGTGCCGCCCGCGACCGCGCGCTACGGAGCGTTCCTCTCCCCGGGCGTCGTGTTGATGCCGTCGTACGTGAACATCGGCGCCTGGGTCGGCCCGAACACGATGGTGGATACCTGGGCGACGGTCGGCTCGGGTGCGCAGATCGGCGCCGACGTGCATCTCGCCGGCGGCGTCGGCATCGGGGGTGTGCTCGAGCCGCCCGGTGCAACTCCGGTGATCGTCGAGGACGGCGCCTTTCTCGGCTCGCGCTGCATCGTCACCGAGGGCGTTCGCATCGGGCGCGAGGCGGTGATCGCGCCGAACGTCGCCCTCACGGCGTCGGTGCCGATCATCGACGTCACCGGCCCGGAGCCCGTCGAGCATCGCGGGTATGTGCCCCCGCGGTCGGTCGTTCTCCCGGGGACGCGGCCCAGAGCCTTTCCCGCAGGGACGTACCAGCTGTCGTGCGCGCTGATCGTGGGCCGGCGGACCGAGTCGACCGACCTGCGCACATCGCTGAACGACGCGCTGCGGGAGTACAGCATCGCGAACTAGTGACGTGACGGGCAACGTTCGCCGGGTCCCTGGCTCGCGATCACACTGCGCGCTGCCGCGTCCTCGGGCGTGTCCATAGGCAGGCTATGGCCACTCCCTGCGTCCTTGCATCGCTTGGTGCTCACGACCCAGGAACCGGGCAACGTTACCGGCCACATCACTAGCGGCTGCGGCTCAGTCGATGCGCTCGGCAGGGCCTGTGAGCAGTGCGCGGCCCTCGTCGAAGCGAACGACGAGGTCGCCGCCGGGGAAGCGAACGGTCAACGCCGCCGTTCCGGCCGGCGGGCCGAAGACCGTGGTGAAGGCGGCTGCGACGGCGACCGCGCTCGAGCCCGACGATGCCGTCTCGCCTGCTCCCCGCTCCCACACACGCGCCTCGATCAGATCGCCCGCGCGCCGGGCGACCTGCACGTTCGTTCGATTCGGAAACCGCTCGTGCACCTCGAGCAGCGGGCCGAGACGCGGCAGCTCGGCGGGTTCGCCGTCGACCACCGCGTGCGGGTTGCCGACGTCGACGGTGACCAGACGGATACCCGCGACCTCCTCCAAACGACCGACGACCACCGAGCCGATCTCCTGCTCGACGAGACGCGAGTCGAGCATCGTCGCGCGCACGGAGCGTGAGCCGACGCGGACGGTCACCACCTGCGCGTCCGTCCGCTCGCCGAGCCAGCGGGCGGCGATGCGCGTGCCGTTGCCCGACATCTCGGCGCGCGAGCCGTCCGGATTCCAGATCGCAATGTCGACACTGTCGACACCCGCGTCGAGCACCTCGAGGACGCCGTCCGCGTCGCCCACCTCCCGGCGGACGTCGTCGGCCGTCAGCGGCCCGTCGTCAGTGACGAGATAGCTGTTCCCGTGCGCGTGCCAGCGCGACGATCTCATCGGCCACCTCCTCCCTGGGCTGGACGGCGTCGAGCGTAACCGCGCCCGGTATCCGGCGCAGCCACTTGCGCTGGTAGCGGGCCAGGCGCTTCGTCGCGCGAGCGACCTCTCCGACCGCGTCCTCCTCGGGCAGCGTCGCGAACTGCTCGAGCCCGAGCACCTTGCGCGCCGTTTCGGAGATCGGCCCCGCCCACGCTCGCCGCGCCTCTTCCGCGGCACCCGCCGCGGCCATCGCCGTGGCGCGAGCGTCGATACGTCGGTCGAGCTCGTCGAGCGGCGGGTCCAGCGCGACGATCAGCGTCGGCAGCCGCGTGTCGTCCGTCCACAGTCGATCGGCGGCGGGCGCGAGTGAGGCTCCCTGCTCGACGAGCTCGAGGGCGCGCACGACGCGCTTGCGGTCGTTGGCGTGAACCCTCGTCGCCGCGCGAGGATCGCGCTCGGCGAGCAGCGCGTGGGCGGCGTCGGCGCCGAGCCGGTCGTACTCCGACTGCCAGAACGCGCGGCGCCCCGGCGCGCCCGGCGGCGGCAGCTCGAGCGTCGAGAGCGCTGCGCGGAGGTAGAGCCCCGTGCCGCCGACGACGAGCGGCAGCCGTCCGGCGGCGACAACCTCGTCGATCGCCGCGTGTGCAAGCCGCTGGAAGGATCCGACGGAGACGTCCGCCGACAGCGGCACGACGCCGACGAGCCGGGCCGGGTACGGCGGCGCGGCCGTCAGCACCGGCAGCCCCGCGTAGAGCGACGCCGAGTCGGCCGAGATCACCTCGGCGTCGAGCCGCTCTCGCAGGAGCCCCGCGACCGCCGTCTTGCCGGACGCGGTCGGCCCGAAGAGTGCGATGACGCAGCTACGCGCCGGCGCCGGCGGGCTGCTTGAAGCCATGCTCGAGCTCG
>JBOGZX010000314.1:0-3448 GCA_050697615.1 Gaiellaceae bacterium | reverse complement strand
GGCGCGGGCTGGGCGCTGCTGCCGGACGCCGAGGCGCTCGCGCTCGCCGCGCTCGAACGCGACGACACCCCGCGGCTCGTGACGAACGTCGACTTCTCGGACCTGCGCGTCGGCGGGCTCGCGAGCGACCTCGCGTCGCGCTTCCTCCGCGAGGCCGCGGAGACCGCCGGCATCAACCTGCACGTCAGGCTGGTCGAGGGAACCGATCCCCAGCACGTCCTGGCCGCGATCTACAAGGCCGTCGGCGCGGCGCTCGGCCAGGCGTCCCGTCCCGTCCCGGTGTCCGAGGAGGACTGATGACAGAGAAGGAAGCAGTTCGCACCGAGGCGGCACCGGCGCCGTTCCAGGGCGCGCCGTACTCGCAGGCGATCCGGGCAGGCGGGCTCGTCTTCGTGTCGGGTCAGCTCGCGCTGCGGCCGGGCGAGCAGGAGCTCGTGGGCGGCGGGATCGCCGGGCAGACCGAGCAGGTATTCGCGAACCTGCGTGCGATCCTCGACGCGTCGGGATCGTCCCTGCAGGGGCTCGTGAAGACGACGGTGTTCCTGCAGCACCTCGACGACTTCGCCGGAATGAACGAGGTCTATGCGAAGCACGTCGGCGCCACCCCGCCCGCGCGCTCCACCGTGGAGGTCGCGAAGCTCCCGTCGGGCGCGCTCGTCGAGATCGAGGCGATCGCGCTCGCCTAGACGATGAGTGTTGAAGGCGATCGAGGAATACGTCCGCGCGCTCGGGCTGGATGCGTACGTCGTCGGCGGCGCCGTCCGCGACGAGCTGCTCGGCATCGACGCGAAGGATGCGGACTTCCTCGTACCGGGGGTGGACATCGCCGGGCTGCGCGCCGCGCTGGCGCCGCACGGCAGAACCGAAGAGCTGACCGTGGCCGGACGCGCGGTGGGCGTCCGCCACTACCCGCGCGAGCGGAAGCTGCGCGCTGCCGTGCCGGCCGGCATCGAGCTGGCTCCCCCTCGTCGCGAGGCGTCGACCGGCCCGGGCCGGCACGACTTCGAGATCGTGGTCGATCCCGATGCGCCCGTCGAGGAGGATCTCCGCAGGCGCGACTTCACGGTCAACGCGATGGCGCGCCGACTTGCCGGCGGCACGCTCGTCGACCCTTACGGCGGCCGGCGGGATCTCGCCGCGCGCGTGCTGCGGACGGTGACGCTCGCGAGCTTCGCCGAGGACCCGCTGCGACTCGTGCGCGGGCTGCGGTTCGTCTCGCAGCTCGACCTCGACCCTGACCGGCAGACGCTCGCGCAGATGCGCGCCGAGGCACGGAGCATCCGGCTCGTCTCGGGCGAGCGGATCGGAGGCGGGATCGCGGCCGACGGGCTGGGGGAGCTGTCGAAGCTCCTGCTCGGCGCGCACCCCGCCAAGGCGCTCCGGATCGCTCGCGACACGGGCGTCCTCGCAGAGCTGCTCCCGGAGCTCGCACCGTCGATCGGCTTCGACCAGCAGAGCCGTTACCACGACATGACCGTCGACGAGCACACGTTCGCGGTGGTGCAGGCCGCCGCCGACGCGGGCGCGCCGCTGCGCGTGCGGCTCGCCGCGCTCTTCCACGACGCCGGCAAGCCCGCGGTCGCGTGGCTCGGCACCGACGATCGTCTGCACTACTACGCGAAGCGGGGCTACTCGACGCGGAGCCACGAGCAGGTGAGCGCCGAGCTCGCCGCCGCCGCGCTCACGCGCCTGCGTTACCCCACCGAGCTGCGAAAGGGCGTCGTGCGCATCGTAAGAGGCCACATGCTCGACCCCGGCAAGGGCGATGCGCTCCGCGCGCGCACGCTGCTGGCGCGCCACGGCGCCGGACTCACCTTCGACCTGCTCGATCACAAGCGCGCCGACCTCTCCGGCAAGGGGGATCCGCCTCCCGAGGCCGACCTGGAGCGTCTCGCGCGGTTCCGGCAGGTCGTCGAGCGCGAGCGGTCGAGCCCGCATCGGCTGCGCGACCTCGCCGTCACGGGAGACGACCTCGTAGCGCTCGGCTACCGGCCGGGCCCGGCGATCGGCAAGGCGCTGCGGGCGCTGCTCGACGACGTCGTTCACGACCCGGCCTGCAACACGCGCGAGCAGCTGCTGGTGCGGGCACGGGAGCTGCGCCCGTGATCCACTGGGCCGAGCCGGGGTACGTCGTCGCGTTCACGACGAGGGTGGGCGGTGTCAGCGAGCCGCCGTACGCGTCGCTCAACCTCAGCCGGGGCACCGGCGACGACCCGGAGCGCGTGGCGCAGAACCGGCGCACGGCGTGCGAGGCGCTCGGGCTGCCGCACGAGCGCCTCGCGTTCAACCGGCAGGTGCACTCGCCCACCGTGCACCGGGCGCGCGCAGGCGGGTGGGGAACGCCCGGCGACGGGCTGTGGACAGACGAGCCGGAGCTGCCGATGCTCGCGATGTCGGCCGACTGCCTGCCGATCGCCGTGGCGACGACCGGCGGCCGCCGCGCGCTGGCCGTGCTCCACGCCGGCTGGCGAGGGCTCGCCGAGGGCGTCGTCGCCGCCGGCGTGCGGGCGCTCGGCGACGGGCCGAAGGCGGCGGTGATCGGCCCTGCGATCGGGCCGTGCTGCTATGAGGTCGGGCCGGAGGTGGCCGAGCGGTTCGAACCGGCACTCACACGCGAGGGCCGGCTGGATCTCTGGTCGGCGGCGGAACGGGCTCTGCGCGCGGCGGGTGTCGCCCGCGTCGAGCGCGTCGACCTCTGCACACGCGATCACCCGGAGCTGTTCTTCTCGCACCGCCGAGACGGTCTCGCCCGCGGGGTGCAGGGGGTGATCGGTGCCGTCGCCTGACGAGATCCGCCGCAGGCTCGCGCGCGTGCAGGAGCAGGTCGGGCCGGGCGTGACGGTCGTTGCCGCGACGAAGTACGTCTCGTTACGCGGGATGGCGGCGCTCGTCGAGGCGGGCGTCGCCGTCGTGGGCGAGAACCGGGCGCAGGATCTCGAGGCGAAGCACGCCGAGTACGGCGACGCATTCCGCTGGCACTTCATCGGCCGGCTCCAGTCGAACAAGGTGAAGGTCGTGAACCGCATGTGCGAGCTGGTGCACTCGCTCGACTCGGATTCGGCCGCCCGGCGGCTCGAGGTGCCGGCACTCGTGCAGGTGAACCTCGCCGGGGAGGGGTCGAAGGCCGGCGTCGATCCCTCCGAGATCGCGTCGTTTCTGGGCTACGACGTGCGCGGCCTGTCGGCGATGCCGCCCGCCGCCGCGAGCCCGGAGCAGTCACGCACCTGGTTCCGCCGCCTGCGCGAGCTCGCCGCCGAGCACGGTCTGCGGGAGCTGTCGATGGGTACCACCCAGGACTTCGCCGTGGCCGCCGAGGAGGGGGCGACGCACGTCCGTGTCGGCTCGATCCTCTTTCGCGATTAACATCCCGATCGCACATGCCGATCGGCGACCTGTGGAACCGCACGCTCGTCTACTTCGGGATCGCCGAGGAGGACGACGACTGGGA
>JBOGZX010000313.1:0-2555 GCA_050697615.1 Gaiellaceae bacterium | reverse complement strand
GTCCGGCAGCGTGAGCTGCTGGAGGCCGTCCGGCGGGCGATCTCGGAGACGTTGACGCCGCATCAGCGGAGCGTGCTCCTCGCGCTCGCGGTGAACGGCGTGCCGATCGACGTGCTCGCCGAGCGGTTGCACACGAGTCGCGGCGCGCTCTACAAGACGTTGCACGACGCGCGGCGCAAGCTGCGAACGGAGCTGCGCGAGCGAGGGCTTGGGCTCGACGACGTGCCTGAGGAGGGATGACGGTGGAGCAGCCGGGTGCGAGGGAAAGGCTGGCCCGGCTCCTGGGGCCGGCAGGCAGCGAGGTCGGCTGCGATGCGTGCTTCGACGAGCTCGACCGCTACGTGGAGCTGCAGCTCGCAGGCGCAGACGCCGATGCTGCCGTTCCCGGGCTGCGCGAGCATCTCGCCGGATGCCCGGCCTGCCGCGAGGAGCACGAGAGCCTGCGGGCGCTCGCCGGGCTCGCGGGCTGAGCGGCCGCGTCACTCGCCCAGACGATCAGAATCCGCGCGAGTGGGTGCGGGGGCCCTGCCTCGGAGAAGCCGCCGCTGACGTGATGGCTGCCGCCCTCATTCCCGGCCGAGGACGATGTCGATGCCCGCGAGGATGAGCGCAAGTTCGCTGTCGGAGAGACGCGCCGTCCGCTCGGTGAGGATGTCGCGATCGATCGCGACGATCTGAGAGACGTTCGCGACGGAGTCGCGCGGGAGGCCGGTTCGTGCCGCGGCGAGCAAGACGTTGCCAGGCGCGGCGCTCCAGCGGAGGTTGCTGGTCAGCGGCACGGCGACGACCGTGGCGATGCGGCTCTGGTTGAAGGCGTCGCCCTGGACGACTATGACGGGTCTGCGGAAGCCGGGCGCCGACCCGTGCGGGTCGGGAAGCGATGCCCAGTAGACGTCGCCCTGGCTGACTACCACTCGCTGCGTTCGAGCGCGCGTCGGCTGGACGCGCGCAGCCAGCTGTCCTGCGCGTCGCCGAGTTGTTCGAGCGCCTCGTCGAGCGCGGCCGTGACCGGTGCAGGCTCCCGTCTGGCGACGTACTCGCGGAGCGCCTCCTGGTACACCTGGCTCCTCGACTTGCCGAGGCGCTTGGCAAGGTGCTCGGTGCGGCGGAACAGCGCGTCGGGTATCGAGACAGCGGTCTTCATACCCGGAGTATAACCAACGCCGCTACCGAGGGCATCAGCCTTCGGTCGAGTCGGCGAGGAGCCGCCTTCGTCCTCGCAGCAGCTCCGCCACCGACCATGCCTGGAACGGGCAGCCGGTTGCGGCGTGCGGCTCGTCTCCGTCTGCGGTCTCCGAGACGGAGCCGAGGCCCCACTCGGCGAGGTGCGCCTCGAGCCCGTCGAGGATGCCGTCGGCGGCGGCGCCGGTGCGCAGCGCGGCGTCCGCATACGCGCCGACGAGCCACGGCCAGACCGTGCCCTGGTGGTAGGCGGCGTCGCGTTCCGCCTGGCTGCCGCGGTGCAGCCCGCGGTAGCCGGGATCGGCGGGGTCGAGGCTCCGCATCCCGAGCGACGTGACGAGGGGCGCGCACGATTCGACGATCGAGCGGCGGTCGGTCAGCGGCGCGTGGGGCAGCGAGACCGCCAGGAGCTGGTTCGGACGCAGGCGGGGGTCGCCGACGACGTCGGCGCAGTGTCCGTCGGCCAGCAGGAACGCTCCCGGAAACGCCGAGCGCGCCTGGGCCTCGTGCCGGCGGATCTCTGTTGCGTCGCGGCCGACGCGCTCGAGCAGGCCGGCCACCGCGGTCAGGCCGTTGATCCAGAGGGCGTTGATCTCGACGGCCTTCCCGGCGCGCCGCGTGACCGGAACGCCGTCGATGCGTGCGTCCATCCAGGTCAGCGCCACGCCGTGCGCGCCCTCGACGAGCAGTCCGTCGGCGGGGTCGGCGTGGATGCCGTAGCGCGTGCCGTCGACGTGCGCGCGGATCACGTCGACGAGCTTCGTCGCCAGAGTTGCCGCCAGATCGGTGTCGCCCGAGCGCTCGACGTACCGCTCGACCGCGTGCAGGAACCAGAGCGTGGCGTCCGCCGTGTTGTACTCGAGCGTGCCGGTGTCGGCGGTGTTCGCGAGCATGCCCTCGTCGAGGGTGGCTGCGGCGTGCAGCAGGAGCGCGCGGGCCTCGTCGAGGCGTGCGGTCTCGAGGAACAGCCCTTCGAAGGAGGTCATCGTGTCGCGTGACCATTCGCCGAACCAGGGGTAGCCGGCGACCACGCTCGGGCCGGTGACGATCATCTGGTCGGCGGCGAGCACGAGCTGCGCATCGACGGCGTCGCCCGCGCGTGCGGCCCGTGTCAGGTCGCAAGCCCGTGCCCGCGCGCTCGCCACCACCGCGGGCCCGTCGGGAACGAGTCGGTCGAGCGGTGCGGGCCAGGTCGAGACGGTCAGCGCCCGGCCAGGCTCGAGCACTGCCGCGAACGTGCCCGCGTGCCAGAGATCCTCGCGGTCGGGAAGGCCGCGGGCCGCCTCCTCGCGATAGCGGACGCCGCGGTACCACTCGCCCGCCGGCGTGAAGCCGGGGCCCGCGACGCGGTACGCGTGCTCGAAGACGTAGCC
>JBOGZX010000312.1:0-5545 GCA_050697615.1 Gaiellaceae bacterium | reverse complement strand
AGCGTGCCGCCGGCGACCACCGACTCGAGCAGGTCGGGTCGCGACTGCACCTCGTAGTTCCGCTCCGGATGCGCGAGCACCGGCGTGACGCCGGAGGCGCGGAGGCGGAAGAGCCGCTCCGCCAGGTCGAGCGGCCAGCCGACGTACGGCGTCTCGACGAGCAGGTACCGAGGGTTGCCTCCGAGCGCGAACCGGGCCAGCTCCTCGGCCGGCCGGCTCAGCTCGGCCAGGTCGACCTCCCCGCCGGGCACGAGCCGGATCAGATCGCCTGCGGCGTCGCGAAGCTCCGCGAGCGCCGCCTCCATCGAGTCCGCCGTCGTGCCGTGGTCGGAGCGCACGTGCGGCGTTCCTGCGAGCACCTCGATGCCGTCGGCGGCGGCGGCGCGGCAGATCGAGAGCGCCTCCTCCAGGTCGGCGGCTCCGTCGTCGAGGCCCGGCAGGACGTGCGAGTGGAGATCGATCACCCGGACGACGCGTCAGGGACCCGGATCGAGCTCGGCGAACGCGAGGAACAGCCCGCGCGCGGCGGCGATCCCGAGCGGAACGTACTCGGCGACCAGGCGCTCGTTCGGCGAGTGGATCTGGGCGTCGGGAAGCCCGAAGCCGGTGACGATCGCGGGGATCCCCCGGTCGGTGAGCGCCGGCACGATCGGGATCGTGCCGCCCGAGCGGATGAGCGCGGGCCGCTGTCCGAGCGTCTCCTCGAACGCGTCGAGCGCGAGCAGCACCGCCTTCGCGTCCGCGGGCACGAGCCCCGGCGGCGACGACGACCAGAGCTCGACCTCGAGCTCTGCGCCCTCGGGCGCGGCCTCGCGCAGCAGACGCTCCACCTCCGGCGCGACCTCCTCGACCCGCTGCCCCGGTGCCAGCCGGATCGAGACGTTCGCGACCGCCTCGACGGGCAGTACGGTCTTCTGGAGCATCGGCGACCCGGAGGCGATGCCGTTCACGTCGAGGGCCGGCTCGGCGAAGGTGCGCGCGTAGAAGTCGTCGGCGGCGTCGCCGTCCTTCGGCCGAGCACCCTGTTCCTCCAGCTCCTCGGCGCCCGGCGGCAGCTCGCTCCAGCCGTCGATCTCGGCCCGCGTCGGAGCGGCGATGCCCGCCCGTAGCGGCTCCGCGAGCGTGCCGTCGTGCGCGATCAGCGCGTCCAGCGTGCCGATCAACGCATGGGCGGCGTTCAGGGCGGCGCCGCCGTAGACGCCCGAGTGGAGGTCACGCTCCCCGGTCTTCAGCGTGATGTGGAAGTACGCCATCCCGCGCGTCGCGACGTTGAACGCGGGAACGTCGCGGCGGATCATGCCGCTGTCGAAGACGACGGCGGCGTCGGCGCCGCGCTCGTCGGCCTCGAGGAACGCCACGATCGAGTGCCCGCCGGTCTCCTCCTCGCCGTCGCAGCAGAACCGGACGTTGACCGGCAGCTCGCCGCTCCGCGCGAGGTCGCGGGCGGCGCACAGCAGCATGTACAGCTGGCCCTTGTCGTCGACCGTCCCGCGGCCGTACAGGTACCCGTCGCGAATCTCGGGCTCGAACGGATGGGACTCCCACAGCTCGAGCGGATCGGGCGGCTGCACGTCGAAGTGGCCGTAGCAGAGCACCGTGGGCGCCTCGCCTCCCTTCGACGCGCGGATCTCGCCGATCGCGAGCGGCTGGCCGTGCCAGTCGATCAGGTCGGCCTCGCCCCCCGCGTCGCGGATGAAGTCGCACACCCACCGCCCCGCGCTCTCGACGTCGCGGGAATGCGAGTCGTCCGCGCTGATCGAGGGGATGCGCAGGAACTCGGCGAGCTCGTCGAACCAGTCGTTCGCCATCGCGGGCGAGCCTACCGACTGGCGCCGTCAGCCTGCGTAACGTCGCAGGAAGACGAGCAGGCGCTCGACGCGCGCGCCGAGCTCCGGCCGACGGGCGGCGGCGGTCAGCCACGACGCGGCGATCCACGCGCCGTAGACCGGCAGCGCCGCTTCGAGGAGGTCGGCGTCGAACGCGCCGTAGGCGGCGAGCGCTGCACGCGCGGCAGGCTCGTCCTCTTCGGAGCGGCTGCGCAGAAGCAGTGCGGCGAGATCGAGCTCACGCGGGCCGCGGCATGCCGTCTCGAGGTCGTGCCAGATCGGGCCGCGCTCGGTCTGCATGCAGTTGTAGAGGTGCGCGTCGCCGTGGAGGGCCTGCCCGGCCGGCAGCTCGCGCGAGGCGAGCTCACGCAGGACGTCGATGTCAGCTGCAGGCTCCGCCGTCGCGAGCATCGCCTCCACGTCGTGCCTGCGCTCGCAGCGCGGCAGCTCGCCGTCGAAGTCCTCGAGCGCCTCGTGGAGGGTGTGGAGCCCACGGCCTGCAGCGGCGGCGTCGAGCTCTCCCCGCGTCTCGACGAACCGCCAGAACACGACGATGCGACCGTCGTACTCGTGCGGTCCCGGGTCGAGGAGGTCGCTCGGCTCGACCACCGGTGCGCCCGCCCGCGCTGCGTGCCTCGCCACGATCAGCTCGCGGACGACGCCGTCAGGGTCGACGCCGGGCGCGCCGCTCGTCACGCGCGCGACGACCGGTGCCGGCCGCAGGTGCACGAGCACGTGCCACGCCCGGCGCAGCACGACCGGGTCGTCGCACCCAATGCCGTGGGCCTCTGCCACGGCGACCGCTGCGTCAACCGCGCTCACGTCCCGACTCCACGACCCTGCTGGGAGCGACGGCGCCCGCCGCGGGTGACGCTCGCCCTCAGCGTGGATCAGGCTACGTCTCTGAGCTTTTGCGACTCGGCGAGCGCCCGCAGCTTCTTCAGGCCCTGGTTCTCGATCTGCCGGATCCGCTCGCGCGTCACCTCGAACGCGCGACCGACCTCGTCGAGCGTGCAGGGATGCTCGCCGTTCAGCCCGTAGCGAAGCTCCAGCACCCGCCGCTCGCGCTGGCTGAGCGAGTTGAGGCACTTCGTGAGGGCCTGGGCGCGGAAAGCGGTGTCGGCGGCCTCGTCGGGCAGCGGCGTGTGCTCGTCCTCGAGGAACTGCCCGAACTCGGACTCCTCCTCGTCGCCGACCGGCTTCTCGAGCGAGATCGGCGTCTGCGACGTGCGGCGGATCGCCTCCACCTCGTCGACGGTCATGTCGAGGTCGAGGGCGATCTCCTCGTTCGTCGGCTCGCGGCCGCGCTCGGCGCGCAGCTTTCGCTCCGTGCGCATGATCTTGTTCAGCTTCTCGACGACGTGCACCGGCATCCGGATCGTGCGGGCCTTGTCGGCGAGCGCCCGGGCGACCGCCTGGCGGATCCACCAGGTGGCGTAGGTCGAGAACTTGTAGCCCTTGCGCCAGTCGAACTTCTCGGCGGCGCGCACGAGGCCGATCGTCCCCTCCTGGATCAGGTCGAGGAACGGCAGCCCCTGGTTGCGGTAGCGCTTGGCGATCGAGACGACGAGCCGCAGGTTTCGCTCCACCATCTCCTGCTTGGCGCCGTGGTCGCCGCGCTCGATGCGCTTCGCGAGCTCCACCTCCTGCGCGGCCGTCAGCAGGCTCAGCCGGCCGACGTCCTTGAGGAAGAGCTGCAGCGAGTCGGCGGTGAACTCGACGACCGCGGCCTCCTCGGGCTCCTCACGCGGCTCGTCGAGGGCGCTGAAGAAGTCCTGGCGCGCCTCGGCCTCCGCGACGGGCTCGTCGAGCGGCGTCGACTCCTCGTCGTCGCCGATCTCGAGCGCCGCAGGAGGCTCGTCGTCCAGAGCCGTACCGGGCCCTGCGACCTCGGAAGCGCGTGCCTGCTTCTTCGGAGTGCTCATCGTTCCCCCTCCCCCGTGTGACCGGATGCGGAACTGTCGCATCAGGACCGGACGTACGCCATAGGCCGAGCGGCTCATCTTTGGGTCGTGCTAGTCCCACTTGCAACAAGCCCTCGCAGGAAGGTCGACGACTCCTTCCCGAACCGGGTGCCGGGGCCGAGCGAGCGAGCGAGCCGGAACTCGATCGCCGCCTGCCTGCGCTGTCCCGTCCAGGCGAGCAGCAGCCCGAGGTGGTAGCGCACCGACTGGCTCTGCGGGAACCGCTTCACGAGCGGTCCGAGCCGGGAGAACGAGGCCGACAGGTCATCCTCGTCGAACCGGCCCACCGCCGCCGCCACCTGCGCCTCGGCGAGGTCCGGGTGCAGCGTCGCGGCTCGGGCGTAGACGCGCTCCGCCGAGTGCTGATGTCCCTGCCGTTGCAGCTGGAGCCCCCGCAGGAGGAGCGGGTTCTTCCCGACCGGCTCGAACAGCGGATAGAGCCCGTCCGCCGGCGCGAAGTACTGCGGGTGCAGGATCTCGTCGGCCCGCATCTCGTAGTACGTGTCGCGACCGGTCGTCTTCGCCGCCCGGAACGCCTGCGTCGCCTCGTCCAGGTAGCCGGAGCAGAAGAGGACGACCCCGTAGTTGAACTGGACGATCGGATCCTTCGGCGAGCGCTGCTCGATCGGCTCCAGGGAGTGCGCCGCCGCGAGCGCCGGCTTCGCGAGCGCGGCCTTCACCGCGGCGACCTCCTTCGATCTCACCCCGGGGACGATCAGCGGCCGAGCCCGCTGCGTGCACTGTGGCTTCGGCTGCGGCGGATCCTGCCTCGTCGCGAGCACGACGCCGGTGACCGTACCGGCCGCCGCGACGGCGAGGATCGCGACGATCGCGCGCACGCGGGCGGTGGACGACATGCGGTTCCAAGGTACCGGGAATGAAGTGGCCCACCGGTACCGTTTGAATCCTCATGACCACCTATCGCGAGCTGCTCCAGCAGACCAAGGCCGAGATCTCCGAGCTCGACGCACCCGCCGCCGGGCAGATCGAGGGTGCCGCCTGGATCGACGTCCGCGAGACCGAGGAGTGGCAGGAAGGCCACATCCCCGGCGCGACCCACGTCCCCCGCGGCAACCTGGAATCGCGGATCGAGGCGGCCGTCCCCGACAAGCGAACGCCGCTCGTCGTCTACTGCGCCGCCGGCAACCGCTCCGCGTTCGCCGCCAAGACCCTGACGGCGCTCGGCTACGACACCGTCCACTCGCTCGTCGGAGGCTTCACAGACTGGAAGCGGAACGGGCGCGAGGTGACCATGCCGCGGACGCTGTCGCCGGAGCGGCGCACGCGCTACTCGCGGCACCTGCTGATCCCGGAGATCGGCGAGGAGGGGCAACTGAAGCTGCTCGACTCGCGCGTGCTCCTGATCGGCGCCGGCGGCCTGGGCTCCCCCGCCGCGCTGTACCTGGCGGCGGCCGGCGTCGGCACGCTGGGCATCGTCGACGCCGACATCGTCGACGAGACGAACCTGCAGCGCCAGATCGTGCACTCGCTCGACACCCTCGGCAGCCCGAAGGTCGATTCGGCGAAGAGGGCGATCGAGGCGCTGAACCCGGACGTCGAGGTCGTGACCTATCGCGAGCGGCTGACCTCGGAGAACATCGACCGTGTGCTCGACGACGGCTGGGACGTGATCGTCGACGGTGCCGACAACTTCCCGACGCGGTATCTCATCAACGACGCCGCTGTCTGGCACGACATCCCGCTCGTGCATGGCTCGATCTACCGCTTCGAGGGGCAGGCGACGGTGTTCAAGCC
>JBOGZX010000311.1:0-6498 GCA_050697615.1 Gaiellaceae bacterium | reverse complement strand
GCTGCGGGCGCTCGCGAGCGCCCCCGGGCGCGTCTTCAGCCGGCGGATGCTGCTCGAGGCGCTGTGGAAGAGCGCCGACTACCGCGACCCGCGCACGATCGACGTGCACGTGCGGCACCTACGCGAGAAGCTGGAGGTGGAGCCGCGAACGCCCGAGTACATCCTCACCGTCCGCGGCGTCGGCTACCGCTTCAAGGACCGGTGAGCCCGCTCCGCAGCGTCGGCGGCAGGCTCGCGCTCGCGCTGCTGGTCGTCGTCGCCGGCGTGCTCGCGATTGTCTACCTGATCGTCGTGCCCTCGTTCCGCACGTCGCTGACGAACAACGAGCTGCGCGGCCTGGAGGCGTCGATGCGCACCGTGGCGATCCCGAACTTTCCCACCCAGCCGTGGAACAAGCTGACCTACGCCGAGGAGCTCGCGCCGCGCGTGAACGCGCGCGTCGTCGTCTACGACCTGCTGAACGACAAGCCCACGCTGCTCGAGCCGGTCGGCGACTCGAGCAGCGAGAGTGGCTCCAGCGACGTCGAGCACGATCCCGTCGCGGCCGATGCGATCGCGCGCCGGACGCTGGTGCGCGGCACCGTCTCGCGCGACGACCAGACGTACGCCGAGGTTGCCTACCCGATCGACTCGTCGGTGATCCTGCTCTCTGCGCCGCTGCACGACCAGCTCCAGGCGGTCGCGGTCGTGCGCCGGCGCGTCTTCGTCGCCGGAGCGCTGGCCACGGCCTTCGCGGTGCTGCTCGGCTACGCCGGCGCGAGCCTCTTCACGCGCCGGATCCGGCGGCTGGAGCTGGCGGCGGAGCGGATCGCCGCCGGACGCTTCGACGAGCCGGTCGTCGATCACGGATCGGACGAGCTGAGCCAGCTCGCCCGCACATTCGAGCGGATGCGGCTCCGGCTCGCGTACCTCGACCGTGCGCGCGGCGAGTTCATCGCGAACGCGTCGCACGAGCTCCGGACCCCCCTCTTCGCGCTCGGCGGCTTCCTCGAGCTGCTGGACGATCCCGATGTCGACGAGGCGACCCGGGAGGACTTCGTCGCCCAGATGAGGGAGCAGGTGCGGCGTCTGACGAAGCTCGCGACCGATCTGCTCGATCTCTCCCGGCTCGACGCCGGTCGGCTCGGAGTCGCGGCGGAGCCGGTCGACCTCTCGGAGCTCGCCGACGAGCTCGCGACCGCCTTCCGGCCGCGCGCGACCGCCGCCATGCACGCGCTCGAGCTTTCGGCGGACGAGTCGGTGACGGCCGTGGGCGACGCAGAGCGGGTCCTGCAGATCGGCCGGGTTCTCGTCGAGAACGCCCTGGTGCACACGCCTCCGGGCACCACCGTACGGGTGGCGACCGCTCTCGACGGCGGCCGGGCGACCCTCGGCGTGGCGAACGACGGCCCGCCGATACCGGAGGACGGCAGGCACCAGGTGTTCGAGCGCTTCTATCGCCTGGACGGCACCCGCGCCTCGGGCAGCGGGCTCGGGCTTGCGATCGCGCGCGAGCTCGCCGAGTTGATGGGCGGCCGGGTCGAGCTTGGAACGACCGACGGCTGGACGAGGTTCACCCTGGTGCTGAGCGCGGAGGCGCGCGATCCGGACACTTCGATTTCACGTGAAAACGCTGGTTCGCGCTCGTAGAGCCAGAAATCGCGATCGGGCTCGACAGACGGCCGTGCGGCTACAGTTGCCTGCGGTGCGCGCCGGCTCCGTCGCAGCTCTCGCTCTGATCGCGGCGGTCGTCGGCGGGGCAGCCGTGCTGGTCGTCGGCAAGGCGAGCGGGTGGCTGCACGCCGGAAGCGCGACGCAGACGACCGTCGTCGTGCGCCAGGCGGCGCCCACGTCGGGCGACGTCGCGTCGCCCGTCCTCGCGGCCAAGCCGCTGGCCGGAAACGGGTTTCAGCCGGCCCAGATCTACCGGAGGCGCGCTCCGGGCGTCGTCACGATCTTCTCGTACTTCGACGGAACGGCCCAGCAGGGAGCCTCGGCGGGGCAGGGCTCGGGCTTCGTCGTCTCCGGCGACGGCACGATCCTGACGAACGCCCACGTGGTGACCACCGCGGGACAGGGCGCGGTCGGGGCGGCACGCGCGGCGAAGCCCGTCTACGTCGAGTTCGCCGACGGCGATCGGGTCCAGGCGCACGTCGTCGGCTTCGACCTGTACGACGACGTCGGCGTGCTCCGGGTCGATCCGACGCAGCACGCGCTCGACCCCGTGCCGCTCGGGCGATCGAGCCGCGTCGTGGTGGGCGAGCCGGTCGCAGCGATCGGCAGCCCTTTCGGGAACGTCGACTCGCTCTCCGTCGGCGTCGTGTCGGCGATCCGACGCTCGATCCCGTCCCTGACGACGAGGTTCAACCTGGTCGACGCGATCCAGACGGACGCGCCGATCAACCACGGCAACTCCGGCGGCCCGCTGTTCGACGCCCGCGGGCAGGTGATCGGCATCAATGCCCAGATCCGCTCGAGCGGCAGCGCCTCTGGCTTCGAGGGCGTCGGGTTCGCGGTTCCGATCGACTCGGCGCGTCGCTCGATGACGCAGCTGCTGCACGGCGGGAAGGTCCGGTACGCCTACGTCGGGATCCAGACGCAGGATCTGACGCCCTCGATCGCGAAGAAGTTCGGGTACGCGGCCCGCCAGGGCGCGTTGATCGTCGACGTCAGGTCCGGCTCGGCCGCGGCGCGGGCAGGCCTGCGCGCGGGCGGGCACGACACCGAGTACCAGGGGGTCGACGTGCGGGCGGGCGGCGACGCGATCGTGGCGATCGACGGTGTCGCCGTCGCGAACGCGGAGGACGTCGTCCGGATCGTCTCGGAGCGGCTGCTGCCCGGCGAGACCGCCCGTTTCACCGTCGTCCGGGGCGCGCGTCGTCGCGTCGTCGCCGTCACCCTGGACGCGCGACCTGCTGGTTAGAAACTGTTGTCGCGAGGGAATCGTCGTTGTACGCCGAACGACCAGGTTGACAATTCGGCAGAATCTCCGAGGTTTACCTCTTGCATCCGAAGGGAACGCGGCGGCCGATGAGCGCGTTGGCGAACGGCAGGGCAGTCGATGGAGACAGGCCGCAGGCGATCCGCCTGACGATTCCGGCGAAGCCGGAATACATCACGCTTGGGCGGCTCGCACTCACCGGGATCGCGCGGGTGCGTGCCGAGCCCTTCTCGCAGGAGCTCCTAGGCGACCTGAAGCTCGCGCTCACGGAGGCCTGCACGAACTCGGTGCGGCACGCGTACGCCGACGGTCGCGGGACGGTCGAGATCACCTATGAGCTGTACGCGGACAGGCTGGTGGTGGAGGTCGTGGACGAGGGCGGCGGCTTCGAGCGGCGGCGCAGCGACATCTCGCCGCTCGACGACGACGCGCTGTCGGAGGGCGGGCTCGGGATCGCGATCATCGACGCGCTCGCCGACGAGCTCGAGATCCGCGACCGCGCTCAGGGCGGCTCCTCGCTTCGCTTCGTCAAGCGCCTGCCGGTCACGGCTTCCACGGTCTAGCTTCTCGTTGCTGCAACTCGTCAACGCCGGCCACAAGTCGCTGGGCGACTACGCCACGCTCGTCTCGCGCGGGCTCATGGACGAGATCCGCCGGCTCGCGGAGCCGCTCCAGGGGGCGCGGGTGGCGCACGTGTCCGCCACGGCCTTCGGCGGCGGCGTCGCGGAGATCAACTACACGCTCGTGCCGTTGATGGCGGACGCCGGGCTCGAGGTCGAGTGGCGGATCATCCGCGGCGCCGACGAGTTCTTCGCCGTCACGAAGACGATCCACAACGGCCTCCAGGGAGACCCGCGGTCGCTCACGCCGGACGAGCGGGAGACCTTCGCCCGCTACAACGCCGCGAACGCCGCCGAGCTCGACGCCGACGGCTACGACTACGTGATCATCCACGACCCCCAGCCGGTGGCGATGATCGATGCCTTCGGCGACCCCCGCGCGAAGTGGATCTGGCGCGGGCACATCGACTTCTCGACGCCGAACGAGTCCGTCCTCGACGTCCTGCTGCCGTCGTTGCGCCGCTACGACGCCGCGATCTTCCACATGCGCGAGTACGTTCCGAGCGCCGACGGACTGGCGCGCGTCGCGATCTGGCCGCCGGCGATCGATCCGCTGATGCCGAAGAACATGGCGCTGTCGCCCGAGGACGCGTCCTACATCGTCGACCAGTTCGGGGTCGACGTGGAGCGTCCGCTGCTCACGCAGGTGTCCCGGTTCGATCCGTGGAAGGACCCGCTGGGCGTGATCGACGCCTACCGGCAGGTGAAGAGACGGTTTCCGGAGGTGCAGCTCGCGCTCATCGGCTCGATGGCGCACGACGACCCGGAGGGCTGGGACTACTACAACCGCACGCTCGAGCACGCCGACGGCGATCCCGACGTCTTCATCCTCAGCAACATGAGCAACGTCGGCGCCGTGGAGGTGAACGCGTTCCAGTCCCATTCGCAGGCGCTGATCCAGAAGTCGACCCGGGAGGGCTTCGGGCTCACCGTCACCGAGGCGCTCTGGAAGGGACGCCCGATGGTCGCGGGGCGCGTCGGCGGGATCGTCGCGCAGATCGCCGACGGCGAGACGGGATGGCTCGTCGACTCTGTCGACGAATGTGCCCGGGCATGCATCGAGATCCTGCGCGATCAGGACGAGGCGCGCGTCCGGGCGCGCAAGGGGAAGGAGTACGTCCGCCGCCACTTCCTCACGCCGCGCCTCCTGCGTGACTGGCTCGTGCTGTTCAACAAGCTCGCGGGCAACGACACCGGGGGCAGCGAGATCACCCTTCTCGAGGGATGACCGCACGACGCCGGCTGATCATCGTCTCGAACCGGGGGCCGGTGAGCTACGACCGGGACCCCGGCGGCGCGCGGATCGAGCGGCGGGGCGGCGGGGGTCTGGTGACGGCGTTGCGTGGGATGCTCGAGCAGCACGACGTGACCTGGATCTGCAGCGCGGTCACCGAGGAGGATCGCGCGGTCGCCGCCGAGGGCGGCGGGGACGTCGTGCTGGTCGCGCACGACCCCGAGGCGTACGACCGCTACTACAACCAGGTTGCGAACCCGCTGCTCTGGTTCACGCAGCATGCGCTCTGGGGCCTCGGCAGCCAGCCGAACGTCGACCGCGGGCTGCACGCGGCGTGGGACGAGGGCTATGCGGTCGTCAATCGGTCTTTCGCCGCCGCTGTCGTTGCCAAACTAGACGACACTCCGGACGCGACGGTCTTCTTCCACGACTACCACCTGTACCTCGCCCCGCGGCTCGTCCGCGAGGTACGGCCCGACGCGTTGCTCGCGCACTTCGTGCACGTTCCCTGGCCGCACGACTGGAGCATGCTGCCGGCGCGCATGAAGGACGCGATCTACGACGGCCTGCTCGCCAACGACGTCGTCGGCTTCCACATCGAGCGGTGGGCCCGCAACTTCGTCGAGGGCTGCGCGGCCGCGGGGATGGAGATGGGGGCGACGCGGGTTACGCACCACGCGATCTCGGTCGACCCCGCCGAGTTCGACACGCTCCGGACGGATTCCGCGGTACTGGAGCGGGAGGACCGCATCGCCGCGGCCCGACCGGAGAAGCTCGTCGTCCGCGTCGATCGCACCGATCCCTCGAAGAACATCGTGCGCGGCTTCGAGGCGTTCGGGCTGCTCCTGCACGAGCATCCGGAGTGGCACGGCCGCGTCGCCATGCTCGCGCTGCTCGATCCGTCACGTCAGGCGATCGTCGAGTACGCCGCCTACCTCGATGCGATCGAGCGTGCGGCCGCACGCGTCAACGAGCGGTTCGGTCGCGAGGGCTGGCTGCCGGTCGACCTCCGCGTCGCCGACGACTTCCCGCAATCGGTGGCGGCGTACAAGCAGTACGACGTGCTGCTCGTCAACGCCGTGTACGACGGGCTCAACCTGGTCGCGAAGGAGGGGCCGCTCCTCAACGAGCGCGACGGGGTGCTGCTGCTCTCGGAGAACGCCGGCGCGTACGAGGAGCTGGGCGACCTCGCTCTGGCGGTCAACCCGTTCGACATCGCGGGCCAGGCGGATGCACTGCATGCCGCGTTGAGCATGGACGCGGGGGAGCGGGCCCGCCGCGCCGCGGCGCTCGAGGCGCGAGTGCGCGCCCATGACCTGGCGCACTGGACGCGGGCGCAGCTCGCCGACTTCGACCGCGCTTCCGCCGACCGCGCCTCGCGTAACGTGCCCTCATGACCGAGCTATCGCATGTCGACGAGTCGGGCTCCGTGCGGATGGTCGACGTGGGCGGCAAGCCGGCGCAACGGCGCCGGGCGGTCGCCCGCGCCGTGGTGCACATGCAGGCCGCCACGACCGCGCGGCTGCGGGAGCTCCCGAAGGGGGACGCGCTGACGACGGCCCAGCTCGCCGGGATCATGGCCGCCAAGCGCACCGCCGAGCTGATCCCCCTGTGCCATCCGCTGCCGCTCACGCACGTCGAGGTCGCGCTGTCGGTCGGGGAGGGCCGCGTCGAGATCGTCACGTCGGCCGAGACGACCGCCCGGACGGGGGTCGAGATGGAGG
>JBOGZX010000310.1:0-1549 GCA_050697615.1 Gaiellaceae bacterium | reverse complement strand
ATCCAGCGACGCTCGAGCTTCGAGGAGACCTACGCGTTCGCAGAAGCGGCCTCCCGGCTGCTCGAGCGCCGCCACGACGGGCTCGTCACGACCGAGTGGCTGAAGCGCAAGCGCCGCGGCGTCCTCGTCGACCACCGCCAGAACGGCCACGGCAAGACGATCGCGTCGGTCTACTCGGTTCGTCCGAAGCCGGGCGCGCCGGTGTCGACGCCGCTGCGCTGGTACGAGCCCACCGAGAGCGTCCGCCCGCGCGACTTCTCGATGGCGGTCGCGCTGGAGCGGGTCGCGAAGCACGGCGACCTGTTCGAGCCCGTGCTGCACGCGAAGCAGTCGCTGGGACCGGCGCTCCGGGCGCTGCGGTGATCGCTGCCCGCCGCCGCCGCCGACAGTCAGGCTTGTAACAGACTGTTACTTGCTGGGCTCGGTGCGCACGATCTTGCGGTGCCGCAGCCGGCACGCTTCAGGGCTTACGGGCACGAAGCTCCGCCTTGTGGGCGCGCTTCGCTGCCTGGTAGCGCTCGAGTGCCTCGGGCGAATCGACGTCGCCCAGCGTCGGGTGGCTCGGGACGAGCTCCCGGGCGACCTCGACGTCGTACCGGTTTGCGAGTACCGCGGCCACCGAGGAGATCTTCAGCGGGCCGAAGCCGGGAAGGGCGCCGATCCGCGCCTTCAGGTCGGCACCGTCGGCGGCCTCGCGCCAGATGCGCGACGCGTCGCTGCCGTATTCCTCGGCGACGACGGCCGCCAGCTCCTGCACGCGCCTGCCCATCGAGCCGGGGAAGCGGTGGATCGCCGGCTTCTCCGAGAAGAGCGGCACGAGGTCGATCGACGCGAGCTTCGCCGGCTCGAGCGTTCCGGCACGTTGCTGCAGCGCGAGCGGCCCCGCGAACGCCTTCTGCACGGTCACCTGCTGGTCGATCGCGAACCCGACCAGCAGCGCGAACGGGTCGCGCGCGATCAGCTCGCACGCCGCCGGATCGTCCGTGAAGTACAGCGCTTCGGGCATCGCCTCGATCCTACTCGCGCGAAGGCGGCCGAGATTCGGCCGGGCCGCTGCGGGTACCCGGCATGCGTGACCGAGAATCCGGAACAGCTCGGGCAGGAGACGGCGACCGGCAGCAGCTCCCGGACGCCGTGGCTGGCGCTGAGCGGCGTCACGGCGGTGGTCGGCCTGATCGTCGCCGCGATCCTGCTCGCGGCGATCCTCGTCTACTACTTCGCCTGAACCCGACCCGAAAGCGCGGGGCTACCCTTGGACGGGTGGACGCGCTGGCCCTCTTTTCGCCCGCGACGCGGCACTGGTTCGAGCGCACGTTCGACGCGCCGACGCCGCCGCAGCAGCACGGCTGGCCCGCGATCGCAACCGGCGCGCACGTCCTGATCCAGGCGCCGACCGGCTCCGGCAAGACGCTCACCGCCTTCCTCTACGCGCTCGACAGCCTCTCGTCGTCCCCGGGCGAGGGCCTGCGCGTGCTCTACGTCTCGCCGCTGAAGGCCCTCAACTACGACATCGAACGCAACCTGCGCGGCCCGCTCGCCGGCCTCGAGT
>JBOGZX010000309.1:0-2982 GCA_050697615.1 Gaiellaceae bacterium | reverse complement strand
GGCCGCGACCGCGGCGAGGACGACGAACGAACCGCGTAGGCTCACCGCCTGGCCGACGCCGCCGACCAGCGGCGGCCCCACGAGCAGGCCCACGTAGCCGAGCGTCGTCACGGTGGCGACCGCGCTCGCCGAGTCGCGGCGGCTGCGCCCCGCGGCGCCGAACGTGATCGGGGCGTTCACCGAGATGCCGGCGCCGCCTGCGAAGAAGCCGACGAGAGCGATCGGCGAGCTCGGAGCGAGCGCCGCGATCGTGCAGCCGGCCGCGGCGAGTGCCGCGCCGCCGGTCAGGAGCGCGCGGTCGGAGAGGTGCGTCGCCTGCCCGTAGAAGCGGCCGAGCGCCATGGAGAGCCCGATCACGCCGGGGCCGAGGCCGCTGATCTGCGGCTGCGCGCCGAGCTGGCGCTCGAGGTACAGCGCGCTCCAGCTCTCCATCCCGCCCTCGACGACGAGCGCGGCAGCAGCGACGATGCCGATCAGGAGCAGCGCCCGCTCGATGTG
Organism: Gaiellaceae bacterium; assembly: GCA_050697615.1. Lineage (GTDB taxonomy): Bacteria > Actinomycetota > Thermoleophilia > Gaiellales > Gaiellaceae > PALSA-600. The sequence continues at coordinate 2,484 of JBOGZX010000309.1, read as the reverse complement.
CAGCCGGCGCTGCCCGTGCCCGCCTGTCCCCGGCGCCCGATCGGTGCCGAGCAGCAGCGCGGTGAGCGCGAGCAGCGCCGACACGGCGAGCAGGATCGGCTCCCTGGTCGCGCCCTGGCTCCGGGCGACGCCCGCTGCGACGGCGCCCACGAGCACGCCCACCGAGTAGAGGCCGTGCGCGAGCGGCATCAGCCGCTGTCCCGTATCGGCCTCGATCCGCGCGGCGTTCGCGTTGATCCCGACGTCGAGGGCGCCGGAGGCCCCGCCGGCGACGACGAGTGTCAGCGCCAGCACGGGCAGGGACGTCGCCAGGCCGGGCAGCGTGGTGGCGACCGCGAACGCGGCGCAGCCGAGGGCCACGGCGCGCGCGCCGTAGCGGTCGACGGCCGGGCCTGCGATCAGCAGCATCGCGGGCAGCGAGCCGACCGTCACGAAGAGCAGCGCCAGCCCCAGCGCGCCTTTCGAGGCGCCGGTCGCGTGCTGCACCCCCGGCAGGACCGCGGCCCACGCGCCCCAGAAGAGGCCGAGCGCGGCGAAGCCGGCGAGCGTGGGCGTCTTCAGGGGTGTCGAGCTCGGCTCGGGCACCGCGGGACGATCGCACGCCGGCGCTGCAGGAGTCGCCGTCAGACGACGTGCCAGTCTTCGGGCAGCGGCAGCGGGCCCCACTCGGACGGCGGCCGCCAGCTCTCCCAGCCGGTCGGCCACGGCCGCTCCGCGATCACCCGCTCGCCCTCGGCGCGGATCTCGGCCGCGCCCTCCTCGTCGAAGACGCCCAGCGCGAGCGCCTCGACGAAGTCGTCCTCGTCCTTCCACACCCACGTCCCGTCCGGCTCGACGGTCACGTCGAGCGCCCAGTCGGTCGTGTCGAAGAAGCTGCCGTGCACCACGAGCGGCGCCTGCAGGTTCACGTACCAGCCGAGTAGCGTCCAGTCCTCCGTCCAGAAGATCTCGACCGTGTGCGAGTCGCCGGGCCGCATGAACCGCAGCACGTGCGTGCCCTGCCAGACGCGGTCGAACGGCGGCGCATCCGTGACCCAGTGCTCGAGGTAGCCGCCGGAGCCGCCGGGCATGCCGCGCTTGATCACCTTGCCCTGCGAGCCCGGCCCGCAGTAGAGCGCGTGCCGCCCGTCCCACTCGCCGGCGTAGCGGTGCGGGAAGGTCCAGCGCACGTGCCCGCCGTAGATGCTGCGGAGGAGGACGGGATTCCCGACGCGCACCCGCGCGAGTGTAGATCGGCGCCGTTAGTGTCATGTAAGTGGAGGTTTCGGTTGTTGTCACGTTGTTGAACGAGGAGGCCGCCGTCGACGAGCTGTACCGGCGCGTCGCCGACGCCCTCGCAGGGCGCGAGTGGGAGGCGATCTTCGTCGACGACGGGTCGACCGACGCGACCTACGCGCGCCTGCGCGCGCTGCACGAGGCCGACCCGCGGGTGCGCGTCGTGCGCTTCAAGCGGAACTTCGGCCAGCACCCCGCGATGCACGCCGGGCTCGTCCGCGCGCGCGGCGCGCAGATCGTGACGATGGACGGCGACCTGCAGAACGAGCCGGAGGACATCCCCAAGCTGCTCGCCGCGCTCGAGCGCGCCGACGTCGCGTCGGGTCGCCGGGTCGCCCGCAGCGACCCGGCCGGCCGCACGCTGCCGAGCCGCGTCATCAACGGGCTCCTGCGCCGGTTCACCGGGGTCTCGATCTCCGATTTCGGCTGCGCGTTCAACGCCTACCGGCGTGGGGCGATCGAGCCGATGCTGGGGGCGATCGGCCGGCAGAAGTTCACGAAGGCGCTCGTGCTCTCCTCCGGCGTGTCGGTCGAGGAGGTGGACGTCTCGCATGCGGCTTCCGCGCGGTCGTCGCGCTACTCGCCGATCCGCCTCGTCCGCCTGGCGCTGCACGTCGTCGCCGGCTTCTGGCCGCAGCCCGTGCAGTGGATCGGCGTCACGCTCGGTCTCGTCTGCAGCGTCGCCGCGACGGTGCTCGGCGTCTACGGCGTCGTCTACTGGATCGTCACGGCCAACTTCCCCGGGCCGCTCTTCGCCGGAGCAGGCATTGTTCTCGTCCTCGGTGTGCAGGGATTCGTCCTGGCGCTCATCGGGGAGTCGCTCGCGCGGGTGCAGCGCGACGTCGAGGGGCGGCCGCTCTACACGATCGAAGAGGAGCTATGAGTCGGAAGCGGGTTCTGGTCACGGGCGGTGCGGGGTTCATCTCGTCGAACTTCATCCGCCACCTGCTCGAGCACACCGACTACGAGGTCGTCACGCTCGACGCGCTCACGTACGCCGGCAACCTCGAGAACCTGGCCGACGTGATGAGCCATCCACGGCTCTCGTTCGTGCACGGCGACATCCGCAACGAGGGGCTCGTGCGCGAGCTCGTCGGCGGCGTCGACGCGATCGTCAACGCCGCGGCGGAGTCGCACGTCGAGAAGTCGATCCAGCACGGCGCGTCCGAGTTCGTGACGACCAACGTGGAGGGGACGCAGATCCTGCTC